>JAYSLE010000069.1:0-22317 GCA_043725845.1 Candidatus Saccharimonadota bacterium | reverse complement strand
ATGGCCTCTATCGGTGTAATTGGCAACGAACAACACCAAAACGTCCAAATTGGTAAGGCTGGCCGTAAGCGCCGTATGGGTATCCGCCCAACCGTTCGTGGTGTGGTTATGGCCGCCGCCGATCACCCGCACGGTGGTGGTGATGGCGGTCGACACCGTATGGCCCGCCCACCAACAACGCCTTGGGGTCAAAAAACGCTAGGTTATAAAACTCGCAGCCGTCGTAAATCAGCCAAGTTTATTGTTAAAAGCCGTCACCAAGGAAAGAGGAAATAAGCCATGAGTCGATCGCTTAAAAAAGGGCCATATATAGACCCAAAGCTCGCCAAAAAGATTGCTGCTCTTGGTCCCGACGACCGCAGTGTTATTAAAACCTGGGCTCGGGCCTGCACTATATCGCCCGATTTTGTTGGCCGAACTATCGCCGTGCACAACGGCAAAGTTCACGTGCCAGTGTTTATTACCGAGAACATGGTTGGCCATAAGCTGGGCGAATTTTCTCCAACCCGTAAATTCCGAGTTCACGGCGGTAAGTTGGCCAAAAGCCAAGAAACCGGGAGGGTCTAAACCATGGCGGTAAAAGCTATTCATAGAGGAATCAGAATGAGCCCCCGTAAAGTTGGCGCGGTGGCCGATTTAGTGCGCGGCCGCACCGTCGCTGATGCTTTGGTAATACTAGAACACACCCCGAGGCGAACAGCGTCGGTGGTTACGGAGACCATCAAAAGTGCCCGGGCCAACGCCGAACACAACCATAACTTCAAGCCCGATAGCCTAATGATTACCGAAATAAGTGTTTGTGCTGGTCCGCGCAATAAGCGTTTTATGCCAGTGGCCAGAGGCCGGGCTCACCCCTATCAGCGAAAAACCAGCCACCTGACCGTTTTAGTAGACGGCGAAAAGCGTGTGTCTAAAAAACCGGCGGTTGTTAATACTGAAACCGACCCCTCGACTCCGCTCGGGGTAAAGGAGAGTAAATAATGGGCCAAAAAGTTAACCCCATTAGCATGCGTCTACAAGTCAACAAGGATTGGCGCAGTAAATGGTTCGTTGGTAAGAAAGATTATGCTGCTTATTTAAAGCAAGATCTTTCAACTCGCCGTTTAATTGTAGAAAAACTCGGCTCACGTGCCGCTATAAGCAAAGTTGATATCGAACGCTCTCCTAACCTAGTTACAATTACTATTCAAACTGCCAAGGCCGGCGTAGTTATTGGCCGAGGTGGCACCGGCGCTACCGAATTAAAAACCGCTATCGAGAAGATTTACGGCGTACCTGTCCGCGTTAACATCGAAGAAATAAAGCGGCCCGAACTACAGGCTAAATTAGTTGCCGAAAATGTTGCCCACCAGCTAGAGCGCCGTATTGCCTGGCGGCGAGCTATTAAATCGACTGCTGCTGCTACCATGCGAGCCGGTGCCAAGGGTGTCCGAATAGAAGTTTCCGGCCGATTGGGCGGCATGGAAATGAGCCGCCGCGAAAAAGAAGTCCAAGGTAGCGTTCCGCTACACACCATCCGCGCTGATATTGATTATTCAGGCGCTCGGGCCCAGTATCCCAATGCTGGCGTCATAGGTGTTAAGGTCTGGATCTACAAGGGAGAGGCGTAAAACTCATGTTAATGCCAGCTAGAACCAAATTTAGAAAAGTCCGCAAAGGCCGCATTCACGGTGGCACAGCCACTAGCTTAAACGAACTAGCCCATGGTCGCTACGGGTTAATTAGCATGCAAAGCGACCGCATAACCAGCCGCCAAATTGAGGCTTCACGCCAGGCTATGACCCGCTATATTAAGCGCGGTGGCCAAATTTGGATAAGAATTTTTCCACATATTCCAGTGACCCGTAAGCCTCAAGACGTTAAAATGGGCAGCGGCAAAGGTAGTCCAGAGTTTTTTGTGGCCAAGGTTAAGCCTGGTACGGTGTTGTTCGAAATGGACGGTGTAGCCGAAGATATTGCCCGCGAGGCCATGCGTCTAGCCAGCCACAAGCTACCAATTCGTACCCGTTTTGCAATTAAGGAGGAGCAATAAAGATGAAAATTGCTGATATCCGTAAATATTCCACTGCCGAGCTGGCCACCGAAAGCTCTCGGCTGCGCGAGGAAATCGCCGAACTTAGACGCCGGTTATACAGCGGCGAGGTTCAAAATGTTCGAATTCTGAGAACCAAGCGCAAGGATTTGGCACGTATGCTAACCGTGCTGGGCGAGCAACTATCCAAGGAGAGTATGTAATGGGACGCTCAATTACTGGTACTGTTACCAGCGACAAAGCGGATAAGACCATCGTAATTACAGTGGTCACTCGTAAAACACACTCACTTTACAAAAAGCAGTATTCGGTGCGCACCAAGTTTATGGCCCACGACGAAAAAAACGAGGCTAAGGTCGGCGATAAAGTTATGATATCGGAGACTCGCCCGATAAGTGCCCGTAAGCGCTTTAATTTGGACAAAATTATAGAACGCGCAAGTGTAAGGTTCGAGGAGGCTGATGCCACCGCTGATGTACCAGTCGAAGAACCAAAGACAGAGAAGAAAGAAGAACGAATAACGAAGAATGAAGAAAAAGCCGCTAAAGATAGTACCAAAGACTCAGAGGAGTTAAAAAAATGAACTCCGTAATTCTCTATTCACCATTCTTCATTCTGCAACCGGAGGTTGCCCAATGATTCAGCAAGAGTCCCGACTACTAGCCGCCGATAACAGCGGCGCCAAGCAGATACTCTGCATAAGAGTGCTAGGCGGTACCCGCCGCCGTTATGCACGCGTGGGCGATGTTATTGTGGCAACCGTAAAAACTGCTAATCCATCGGGCGGCGTTAAGCGAAAAAGCGTAGTTAAGGCGGTAATTGTCCGCACTCGCTCTCCAATTCGTCGTGCTGACGGTTCAGTAGTGCGCTTTGACGACAACGCAGCGGTTATTTTGGGCGATGACGATAAAAACCCACGTGGAACCCGCATTTTTGGTCCAGTACCCAGGGAACTACGCGAAATGGGCTATACCAAGATCATATCCTTAGCTCCGGAGGTCCTATAAGATGACTAAAACTATCTACAAAATCCGGCTTAAAAAAGGCGATAACGTAATGGTCCGTTCTGGTAAGTATAAAGGCCGGACCGGCAAGGTGTTATCTACTCACCCAGAGCTTAATAAAGTTACTGTAGAGGGTATTAATATTGTTAAACGACACCGCAAGCCATCAACTGTTCACCCTCAGGGGACAATCGAAGAGCTAACTAAGCCGATATGGGTTAGTAAGGTTGGTCTAGTTGACGCCGTGGCCAAAAAACCGTCCAGAATTGGCTACAAAGTTGATAAAGACGGCGCCAAGACCCGAATCCTAAAATCCTCTGGCAAGGAGCTAAAATAATGGCTGAATCATCTGTAGCATCTGCCGCCGCTCGCCTAAAGAGCCAATATACCAACCAGTGGGCTGAGCAGCTTAAGGACGAACTTAAACTATCCAATCTTAACGAAGTACCATGCTTAGAAAAAATCGTGGTTAATGTTGGTTTGGGGCGCGCCCAAAATGAGAAAAAAATCATCGAGGCTGCCGCTAATACTCTAAGAAAAATCACCGCCCAGCAGCCAGTCCAAACCGTTGCCAAGAAGTCCATTGCCAGTTTTAAACTGCGAGAGGGCAGTAAAATTGGCCTAAAGGTAACTCTCCGTGGCGATAGAATGTACGAATTTGCCGATAGGCTAATCAACATTGTTTTGCCCCGACTACGCGATTTTCACGGAGTTAGCGCCAAAGCTTTTGACGGACAAGGCAACTACGCTATCGGTTTTACCGACCAGTCCGTGTTTCCGGAGCTGAGCTTCGAAGATACAACTACTGCTCACGGCCTACAGGTTATTTTTGTAATCCGGGCTGCAGACGCTTTGCAGTCGAGGGCGCTTTTAGAAAAAATGGGAATGCCCTTTGAGAAGCCCCTCGACGATGCTCGAGGTAAAGAGAAAGTGAGTAAATAAGATGGCTAAAAAATCGATGATAGCTCGGGACGTTAAACGTCACAAGATGATAGAAAAGTATGCCGCTCGCCGGGCAGAGATGAAGGCCGCTGGCGACTGGGAAGGCTTGGCTGGTTTGCCGCCCAATTCTAGTCCATCGCGTAAGAAAAATCGTTGCGCCGAAACCGGCCGCGGACGAGCCTATATGCGCCAATTTGGCCTAAGCCGCCTATCCTTTAGGGAACACGCTGTTAAGGGCGAAATACCAGGCGTAACAAAGAGTAGTTGGTAAAGGAATATGAGTATGGTTTCAACTGATCCAATAGCCGACATGTTTAGCCGCATTCGTAACGCCATCGCCGTCAGTCGCAGCGAGGTTAATTTGCCGCACTCCAAAACCAAAGAAATGATAGCTAAGATTTTAGTAGAAAACGGATTCCTTAGCGCCGTTAGCTCCGAAGACGCCGACCAGCACAAGATTCTAAAAGTTACTATTAACTCCGAGGGCAGCAATGCTAAAATCAGCTCAATATCGCGCCTATCCAAGCCCGGTCAACGACGCTATGTAAAATCCAGTCAAATCCCCATTGTTAAGCGCGGTAGAGGGTTAGTAATTATCTCTACTTCTAGTGGAGTTATGACTGGCGACGAAGCGCGGGCCAAAAGTATCGGCGGTGAGCTAATCGGAGAGGTCTACTAAATGAGCCGCGTCGGTAAAATGCCAATAACTTTGCCTGCAGGCGTAACACTTAGCGCCACCCAAGATACCATTACTGTGAGTGGGCCAAAGGGTAGTCTAGAACAGTTTGCTATCCCCGGTGTTAAGGTAGAAGTCTCTGATTCCCAGGTAGTTCTAAGTCGAATAAACGATGAAGCTGAAAACCGAGCCCGTCATGGCCTTATGCGCTCGTTAATCAACAATATGGTGGTTGGCGTTGATAAGGGTTTTGAGAAAAAACTAGAAATTAACGGGGTAGGCTACCGAGTTCAAGCCCATGGCAGCGACCTGAAGTTTAATCTTGGTTTTTCCCACGATATCATCTATAAAGTGCCGGCCGACATTAAGGTTGGCATAGAACAAAACGTCATTACTATTACCGGAATTTCAAAACAAGCCGTAGGGCAGGTGGCTGCCGAAATTCGGGCTCTAAAAAAGCCAGAACCTTATAAGGGTAAAGGCATTAAATACAGCGATGAGCGCATTATCCGCAAGTCCGGTAAGAGCGGCAAAGAATAAGGATTAAAATCATGGATTATTTAACTCACAAACGAACCAACGCTGCCCGCCGAGCAAACCGCGTCAGAAGCACGGTAACAGGCACTTCGGAGCGCCCGCGCCTAAGCGTAACTATTAGCAATTTGCACGTCCACGCCCAGATAATAGACGATTCCAAAAGTGTCACCTTAGCTGCTGTCAGTACGGTTGGGCAAAAACTAACCGGAAATTTAACCGATAAAGCTGCCGTGGTTGGTAAGCAAATAGCCGAAAAAGCCGTCAAGGCTAAAGTTAAAAATGTCGTCCTAGACCGTGGTGCGCGTAAGTATCATGGACGGGTAAAGAGCCTGGCCGAGGCAGCCCGGGCTGCCGGATTGGAGTTTTAGTTTATGGCATATAATGACCCAAAACGAGCAGCCGAGCAGGCTATAGAGGGGGATAAGACCTTCGATGAGCGAGTAATCAACGTTAACCGTGTTGCCCGCGTAGTTAAAGGCGGCCGACGCTTTCGTTTTCAAGCTCTAGTAGTTATTGGCGATCACAAAGGCCGGGTTGGTGTGGGTATGAGCAAGGGCGCCGATGTCCAGGTAGCGGTCACTAAAGCTAATGGTGTAGCCAAGAAAAACCTGATCAAACTGCCGCTTTACAAGGGTACGCTTACTCATGAGGTAGAAGCCAAAGTAGGCGGAGCACATATTTTAGTTCTCCCGGCTTCTGCTGGTACTGGTTTGATAGCCGGCGGCACGGTGCGCACCGTACTAGAAGTTGCAGGTATCGAAAACGCCCTTTCTAAGTCGCTGGGCTCTTCCAACAAAGCCAACACCGCCTATGCCACGGTGCAGGCCCTAGCTAGTATGGTTCCAGCCAACAAATGGATTACTAATACTAATAAGTCCAAAGCCGAATCCAAAGCTGCTGCAAAGGTGGCCAAGGCATGAAATATAACGAACTAACTCTACGTAAGTCTAAAGATCGTATTCGAGCTGGCCGCGGAATCGCTGGCGGCCGTGGCAAGACTGCTGGCCGTGGGACCAAGGGCCAAGGATCACGCAAGAGCGGCAACGTTCGCCCGGGTTTTGAAGGCGGCCAGATGCCGCTTTATATGCGTATACCCAAGCTTCGCGGCTTTAAAAGCCACGCCACAGCTGCAGAGGTAGTCTATACCAGCCAATTAGAGGCCATTAAAGCTACTAAAATAGATAACCGAGTACTATTTGATGCTGGACTTCTAAGTAGTCCGCATTCCATGGCAAAGGTGCTGGTAAAAGGCGCTGTCACTGCCAAGAAAGAAATTAAATTACAAGCCGCCAGCAAAGCAGCCGTTAAAGCCATAGAAAAAGCCGGCGGCAGTTTCGAAGCCGCGCCGCAGCTAGCCCGCATTGCCAAAAAAACGAGTGATACAATTAATTAGATGAGTTTAGGGTCTACACCGGGAAGAACAGCCCGACAAAAATGTATTCCATTTTGCCGGCGCGATAAGAAACCCCGGAGGGGTGTCTTATAGAATGAACTGGAAAATTATTGCCAAGAGCTTAGGCCACACAGAAATGCGCAAGCGCATTCTGGCGGTATTGGGCATGCTATTGGTTTTCCGTATTCTAGCCCACATTCCCGTACCACTTGCCGATCCCCATACTCTAAAACAGGTTTTACAAAACCTTTTTAACCAATCCAACTCCTCCAGCTTGCTTGGCTTTTTGAACGTGCTATCGGGCGGAGCCTTGGCAAACTTTTCTATCATGCTGGTCGGCCTTGGGCCGTACATTAACGCCAGCATTATTATGCAGCTACTCACCAAGGCTATTCCCAAGCTAGAGGCTATGAACAAAGAGGGTGAATTTGGCCGCAAGAAAATTAACCAATACACCCGTATGCTGACCTTTCCGCTGGCCATCGTCCAATCTGTTGGCACAATCTATTTGATCCGCCAAGAGGCCCAGAGTATTGGCGGGTTAGGTGATATAACCGCTAACACCAGCCTGGCCCAATGGGCTTTAATGATAGCCGCCCTTACCGGTGGTTCTATGGTCTTAATGTGGCTTGGAGAACTTATAACCGAGCGCTCTATCGGTAACGGTATATCGCTGTTAATTACTGTGGGTATCGTTAGCCGCCTGCCAACCATGATTAGCGATCTAGGTAAAAGCGCCAAATTTAACAAAAGCGTACCTACCGATAAGCTGACCGTGTTCCACCACAACTACAGCCGCCACGGAACAATTGTGGCCGCCATTGTGGGCGTAGCCATAATTTTTGTAACTTGGTCGGTGGTAAAGCTTAATGAGGCCTCCCGTCGCCTAACTGTTAACTATGCCAAGCGGGTTCAGGGTAACCGCACTTACGGCGGGGTAACCACTACACTGCCAGTCAAACTTATTACCGCCGGTGTTATTCCAATTATCTTTGCTGTGGCCTTTTTATCGGTGCCTAGTTTTGCCGGACAGATTCTAACTCACGGCAAGGGGGCGGCTCTTGTGCCAACTACTCACTGGGAACACCTAGGCCAACAACTTACTAGCCTTTTCCAAAACCCTAGCCGAGCAACTTTTGCCGCCGGTGGCTATAAGCCGTGGATCTATCCAATAACCTACTTTTCTTTGGTATTTGTCTTTACCTATTTTTATACCAGCGTTACATTTAACTCCAAAGAAATTGCCGAAAACCTACAAAAACAGGGCGGCTTTATTGCCGATGTCCGGGCCGGCAAAGAAACCGAAAAATACCTATCTAAAATTGTTAACCGCCTAACGTTCTTCGGCGCCTCGGCCCTTGGCGTACTGGCCGTTCTACCAATAATCGCCCAAGTTTATGTGAACCAATCTATCGCCATCGGTGGAACTAGCATTCTAATCCTAGTATCGGTATCGCTAGAAACCCTCCGCCAAGTAGAATCCAGGGCCATGATGATAACGTATGACCAATACGAACAACCAGATTACTTCTACGAATCAACTACCGACGGTACAGCCGCCTTTGGAGCAAAACGCCTAAGTTTCATACCCCGTCCCAACCTCCGCCGCAAAAGATAAGGACATAATTTCTCTTAAAATGACTAACAAGAATGTTCATGAAGTAACCAGCGATGACGAGATTCTTGACTTGGTTGATGAAAATGACCAAGTGATTGGCACAATTCTAAGATCTGATACCATAGGCGGCAGGCACGAAGGATTTTTACGTGCAGCAGAGCTGCTAATTATAAACAACAAGGGTGAGCTTTGGATTCCTCGTCGGCAAATGCACAAACGAATCGCACCTGGTGGGTTAGACTTTAGCGCCGCTGGGCATGTATCCAGCGGCGACGACTATGAGCGAACCCTCACGAAAGAAGTAAAAGAAGAAATAAATATGGATCTTGAGGAATCTAGGCTGGAGTTTCTCAAAAAATTCCATCCCCAGCCAGGTCTGCCTCCGTATTTTCGAGCCGTGTATCTTTATCATAGCAATGAAGTTCCAAGTTATAATCCCGATGACTTTAGTGAATATTTTTGGTTTACACCCAAAGAGCTGTTGGCAAGAATGAAGAATGGCGAACTAGGCAAAGAAAGTTTGGTTGAAACAGCTCAATACCTTGTTTCAATCGGCAAATAGTTCATTCTCGGAACAAATCGAGTTGTGCGAAAGTAACTCTTTACAAACAGATGGTGGGTTTGGTACAATAATCAGGTTGTATTTATGGCGCGCGAGAAGGAAGTAATCGAACTGGCCGGAGTGGTCGTAGAGGCCCTACCTGGCACTCAGTTTCGAGTAGAACTTGAAAACGGTCATAAAATCATAGCTCATGTCGCCGGTAAGATGCGAAAGCATTACATTCGTTTAGTGCCAGGTGACCGTGTAAAGGTAGAATTGACTCCTTACGATCTTACGAAGGGTCGGATAACTTTCCGCGAAAACTAAATCAGTAAGAGCAGTAGCGTCATCACTTATAAAGGAGGATGATCCGTATGAAAGTACGTGCCAGTGTAAAGAAAATTAGTCCAGATGATAAAATTGTCCGCCGCAAGGGCCGGGTATACGTTATCAACAAGAACAAACCCAAGCACAAGCAAAGGCAGGGCTAGTTTAGTATGGCTAGAATTTCTGGTGTAAATATTCCCGACGCTAAGCAGGTGCAAATTGCGCTTACTTATGTTTACGGTATTGGCCCTAAAAGCAGCGCCGATATTTTGGTAGCTTCTAAGGTAGAGCCGACCGTAAGAGTTAAAGATTTAACCGATGCCGAGATTGGCCGTATTCAAGAGGCTATAAACGCAGATTACACAGTAGAGGGCGAACTACAACGCATTGTCAGCGGTAACCTAAAGCGCCTTAAAGATATTGGTGCTTACCGCGGCCTACGCCACGCCGCCAATTTGCCTAGCCGTGGCCAACGCACTAAGACTAATGCTAGAACTCGCCGCGGTAAAAAAGTGACTGTAGGTGGTACAGCCAAGAAAGCCGCAGCAAAGACTTAAATCATGATTACATCATTCAAATGTACAAATGAACGAATGAACGAATGGACTAATGCATTGTCCATTGTCCATTGTCCATTGAACATTACGGCGACGGAAGGAGCTGTATAGTGGCAGACGATAAACCAGAAGAAGTTATTACAGAAGAAACAGCCACTCCGGTAGAAGCTAATGCCGAGACGACAGATAAAGCCGCCGAAGCACCACTAGACGAGGCAGCGGTAAAAGCCGCGGCCAAGAAAAAGAAGAATCGCCGCACCGTCACCCATGGTCATGTGCATGTACTATCGACTTTTAATAACACCATCATCACTGTTAGCGACGAAAAAGGGAACGTTTTAACCTCTTCTAGCGCCGGCGCCGCCGGCTTCCGCGGTTCTAAAAAAGGTACGGCCTATGCCGCCCAAATAGCCGCCGAAAAAGCCATTGGCGCCGCCCGCCAAGACTATGGACTAGTTAAGACCGATGTATCAGTAAAAGGTGTGGGCATGGGCCGAGAAGCCGCTATTCGCACCCTTATTAGCCAAAAGGTCCAAGTAGAGAGCATAAGAGATATTACCGGCATACCGCACGGCGGCGTACGACCAAGAAAGCCAAAGAGAAACTAGTATGGCAAGAGATAGAAGTTCTATTGTAAAACAATCTAGGCGCGAAGGTTATGCCTTGCACCCCAAGGCCCATAAGGCCTTAATTAAGCGCACCGGCCCGCCTGGCCAACAGGGTGGACGCAACCAACGCGGCAAATCCAGCCAATATTCCTTGCAACTACGCGAAAAGCAAAAGGTTAAGCGCCTTTATGGCCTGCTAGAGCGTCAATTTGCTAATTTGATGGACGAGGCAGTACGGGCCAGCGGCCCATCGGGTTCACAGCTTTTAGAATATCTGGAACGCCGACTAGACAACGTGGTTTACCGGGCCGGTTTTGCATCTAGCCGTCGCGGCGCTCGGCAGCTGGTTACCCACGGTCATTTTATGTATAACGGCCGCCGAGTAGATATTCCATCGCTAAGAGTATCCAACGGGGACGCCATTAGCCTACGCGACCACAGTAAAGCCAATGATTACTTTAAGCATCTAGACGAACTCAGCCCAGCCCCAGCCGCCATTCCTGCTTGGTTGAAAATTAACCGATCCAAGGTAGAAATTTCGGTCACCGGCGTGCCGCTGCGCGATGATTCTGAGCCCGATATTAAAGAACAATTAATTGTGGAATATTATTCACGCTAAAACTTAAGGAGCCCCATATATGAGCCAACTAATCCATACCCCATCACTAGCCAACATCACCGATCACACTCCAGTGAGCGCCACCTTTACGGTAGAGCCATTGCACACTGGCTACGGTATGACACTGGGCAACAGTTTGCGCCGGGTGCTACTTTCTAGTGTTGCCGGAGCCGCAATAACTGGCTTTAGGGTAGAAGGCGCCAGTCACGAATTTACCACCATCAAAGGCGTTAAAGAAGATGTTGTGGCAATTTTGCTAAACCTTAAGGGAGTTCGTTTTAAAGTCTACAGCGATGAACCGCAGCTCCTAACTCTTACTAAAAAGGGCAAGGGCGAGGTTAAGGCTAAAGATATTCAAACCAATGCCGATGTTGAAATTGTTAACCCCGACCACGTGATTTGTACCATCGATGATCCAAAGGCAAACATTGGCATGGAATTGATGGTAGAAACCGGCCGCGGCTACCGAGCACTAGACGAACAAGGCAGTAATAAAAAAGCCAGCGACATGATTTTGCTAGACGCGCTGTTTACCCCAGTCCTTAGAGTCCGATACAAGGTAGAAAACACTCGCGTTGGCCAAATAACAGATCTAGATAGATTACTACTTACGGTCGATACCGACGGCTCTATAACTCCGCGCGACGCCTTCGAGGAAGCCGCAGCCATTTTGGTAAACCAATACACCGCCTTGGCCGGCCAGACCCGCGTAGAGGTAGCCGCGCCACTATCATCGGCTGATGGAGGATTGCTATCTCCTGATGACGGCGAAGAGCCAGCCGAACTAATGACCTCTATTGAGGACCTTAACCTTAGCGCCAGAACAACCAATGCGCTGGTTAATAACGATATTCATACTATCAAAGACTTGCTAAGCCTATCCGAGGCCGAACTGCGAGATCTAAAGGGCTTTGGCAGCAAAGCGTTAGACGAAGTTAAAGAAAAAATGGCCGAACTGGAACTCTAAAAAATGCGAATCATTTTTAAGAATAACGAAGAACGAATAGCGAAGAACGAATCCTCTGTTCTTTATTCTCTATTCTTTATTCCTGCGAACGGAGTTCGCTATGCATAGGCACGGTTACAAAGGTAGAAAATTCGGTCGCGAGCGTGACCAGCGAGACGCCCTTCTAAAAGGACTGGCTGATTCGTTGGTACTGCGTGAATCTATAGAGACTACTCTACCCAAGGCCAAAGAGGTTATGAGCTACACCGAAAAACTTATTACCAAGGCTAAAAAAGGCGGGCTGCACAACCGCCGGCAAATTATTAGCAGCCTTTCTACTTTAGAGGCTTCGCATAAACTGGTAGACGATATTGCTCCCAAACTAAGTGGTCGACCAAGCGGACACCTTAGGGTAAAGCGAACTAGCGTACGCCTTGGCGACGGAGTCCAACTGGCCCGAGTAAGTTTTGTTGATGATTTAACTAAAAAGGCTAAGCCAGTTCTGGGTGCCACCAATACAGTCGCCAAAACTCCAGCCAAACCCGCTGTCGCTAAAAAAACCGCCTCTAAAAAACCGGCCAAGGCTAAGGTGGCAAAATAATGAAGACTTATTCACCTAAACCCACCGACATTACCCGCCAATGGTATGTTATTGATGCCTCCGAGGCGCCTATGGGCCGAGTTGCCACCAAAACTGCCAGTTTACTACTTGGCAAAGCTAAACCTAGCATTTCTCCTCATATGGACGGCGGAGACTATGTAATCATCATAAACTCTGACCAACTGGTGGTTAGCGGCAACAAGCGCAAGGATAAAATGTATTATCGACACAGCGGGTTCCCTGGCGGCCTGAGCCAGCGCAGCTTAGAAGAAGTCATAGACCGTGATTCAACCCGGGCCATAATTGCTGCTGTCCGTGGCATGCTGCCCGTAAACAAGCTTCGCCCGGCCCGATTAGAACGCCTTAAGGTTTACAAAGGCGCCGACCATACCCATGCTCCGCAAAAACCGGTGATCATATCTATGAAAAACACGAAAGGTGCCAAGTAAATGAGTGCTGCAGATAATTATTTTTATGCTCTAGGACGTCGCAAAAGCGCCACTGCTCGAGTTAGAGTCAGTACCGGCAAGGGCGAAATTAATGTTAATGGGAAGGATTCTGTTAGTTATTTTGACGGCAGCAAGAATCTATTGAATGAACTACTAAAACCTTTTACTGTTTTAGAGATTGACCCCACCAAATACGGGGTTAGCGTCAAGGTACTAGGCGGTGGCCATGCCAGCCAAGTAGACGCCATCAGACTAGGAATTGCCAAAGCACTGGTAGGTATGAACGAAGATTACCGAGGAACACTTAGAAAGGCCGAACTACTGGGCCGCGACCCACGTGAAAAAGAACGCAAAAAATTTGGCCTAAAGAGCGCCCGCAAAAAACGCCAGTTCACCAAACGCTAACTTCAACCTGGAATATTTGGTTCGGTACTGAACTAGATATAGAATATAAACATGTGGAGTTTGATTGAGACCGCGGCAATAACTATTTTTGGCTTGGCAACGCTCAGCTGGGCAATATCTTATTACATCAAGGATTCCAGTATTGCAGATGTGGCGTGGGGCTTATTTTTTGTTAACGTGGCGATTGATTTATTATTTCAAGTGCACCACCGCACCCCAGTTCAATACCTAGTTTCAGCGTTGGTAATCGTATGGGGGTTCAGACTAGCCATGCATATTGGCAACCGCAGGTTTAGAAAGCCCGAAGATTTCCGCTACGCCGCCTGGCGCAAGCAATGGGGCAAGAACTTCGAGGTGCGAAGTTATTTTCAAAACTTTTTGATGCAAGGAACACTGGCCCTGGTAATCTCTGCGTCCGTTATCGTTGCAGCGCATGCTACACACTCCAACGGCCGGTTGCACCCTTGGCAATTTATCGGTGTAGCAATTTGGCTGGTCGGTTTTACTTTTGAGGCCGTTGGAGATTGGCAGCTAAGCCAGTTTGTAAAGAAGCGTAAAGATAAAGATGCCATTATGCAAGGCGGCCTGTGGCGCTATACTCGCCACCCCAATTATTTTGGCGAAGTTACCCAGTGGTGGGGGATCTGGATAATAATTTTGGGTTTGCCCCTAGGCTGGTTTGCGCTAATCAGCCCGCTAACAATTACCGCCCTAATCCTTTTTGTCTCTGGAATTCCGCTACTAGAAAGAAAATATAAGAAAAATAAGCAGTTCCAAGCCTACGCCCGGCGCACCAGCGCCTTTTTCCCTCTGCGCCCCAAGCAAAGTTAAGCTATAATTAGTCTCATATCGTGAGTAAAGAAGTTATATTGACTGGGTTGCGAAGCAATGCCGAGTTTCATCTGGGCAATTATTTGGGTGCAATTTTGCCTATGGTAGAACTACAAAAAAAGCACGCCGGGCAGTACCAGTTGAACATGTTCATTCCAGACTTGCACAGCTTTACCACCCCAATAGACCACGGAACACTGTACGAGCAAAGTCTTAAAAATTTAAAAGTATTTGTAGCTGCTGGACTAGATATAGACCAACCCGATACTTTCATTTACCGCCAAAGCTACATTCCCGCCCATAGCGAATTAACCTGGATTCTTGATTGCTTTACGGGATTTGGCGAACTTAGTAGAATGACCGAGTTTAAGGATAAAAGTGGCCGGCAAGAAAACGTATCGGCTGGTTTATTTAACTACCCGGCTTTAATGGCCGCCGATATTTTGCTTTACGGTGCCAAATGGGTGCCCGTTGGCGAAGACCAGCGCCAGCACGTAGAGTTTACACGCGATTTGGCCATACGAATGAATAATAAGTTTGCCGAAGAATTGTTTACTCCGCCCAAGGATAATGCCAAGCAGACCGAGTTTGCCGGTAGGACCGAGCCGGTGCGCATTCGTAGTCTGCGCAATCCGGATAAGAAAATGAGTAAGTCTATAGAAGATCCAGCCGGAACCATCTTGCTTACTGATAAGCCAGTTGAGGAAGCTGCGCAGAAGATTCAGTCGGCAACAACCGACTCTATCGGAGTTATAAATTATGATTGGGACAAGCAGCCGGGAGTAACAAATTTGCTACAAATAATTTCTCTCCTGAGCCAGCGCCCGCAGCAAGACGTTAACCAAGAATTGCAAGGGAAGAGCTACGTTGAGCTAAAAGCTAAAGCTTCCGAGGTAGTTATCCGATTTTTAACAGACTTACAGGCCAAGCTAGCACAAGTTGACGAGACTAAATTGATGAGCAAGTTAGAGGCCGACGAAGCGGCAATGACCGAAGTGGCTAACTCGACACTTCTTAAAGTTCAAAGGGCGGTGGGACTGCGACCAAAAAGCTAGTGACTACTCAAGATGCGCAGTTTTAAAGTAGGCAAAACTAGCGGCGGTCAAAGAGCCGACGTTTTTGTAACTACCAAGTTTCCCGGCTTTGCTCGGTCTACCTTGGCAAAGCTATTCAAAAGCGGGAAGGTGATTGCAAATAAAAAATCTGTTAAGCCTGGGCAAAAACTGCACGCCGGGGATCAGCTTAAAGTTGATGACACACTACTTCATACTCAGCCACCCGTGATTGACCTGCCGATTATTTTTGAAAACGATAATGTATTAGTTATGGATAAACCGGCGGGAGTTCTAACTCATTCTAAGGGAGCATTTAACGATGAAGCCACTGTTGCCAGCTTTTTAAAAGCTAAAATAACCGATGCTAGTTTGGTTGGCAACCGAGCCGGCATCGTCCACCGCCTAGATAGGGCCACCAGCGGAGTTATTATTGGCGCCAAAAATGCCAATGCTCAATCCCATTTACAAAAACAATTTGCCCAGCGCCGAACCAAAAAGATCTACTCGGCTATTGTAGAAGGGCATGTAAGTCCGGACGAGGCAATTATCGATGCACCAATCGCCCGTAATCCCAAAAAGCCCCAAACCTTCTACGTTAACTCTAGTGGCAAAACTGCCCAGACGCATTATCGAACGATTAAAAACTTCACAAAAAACTCTAAAGACTATTCGCTTCTAGAACTTAAACCCACCAGCGGCCGGACTCATCAGCTTAGGGTACATCTAAAATATATTAACCACCCAATTGTTGGCGACCCAGTTTACGGAAAAGCCGATGATAACTTACTACTGCACGCGGCTGCATTGGAGCTGACTCTACCTGGTAGCGAGCGCCAGGTTTTTGAATCTGTTCCGCCTAAATACTTTAAGGATTTTCATACAAATGCTAAGTGATTTGCTGCTTAACAACAGAACCAGGAACCAAGCCGAGCAGTATTTAGCCAAACCGGCGCATGCTTTGCTTATTGTCGGCGCCACCGGCAGCGGAAAATACGGCTTGGCCCGCGCCCTGGCTAGGGAGTTACTAGATCTTAGCTTTGCCCAAAAACTGGATAATTACCCATATTTTCTTCACCTAGCTACACCAGTAGGCAAACAAGAAATTCCGATTGAGGCTGTTAGAACCATCGTTTCTGGCCTTACCCTAAAAGTTCCCACTGCCAAAAAGATCGGCCGGGTTGTCATTATTGAAGACGCCGATGCTTTAAGCGGCGAGGCCCAAAATGCGCTACTCAAACAACTAGAAGAACCCCCAGTTGGCACGGTTTTTATACTAACCACACCGTCCGAGCAAGCTGTTTTGCCAACTGTACTATCAAGAGTACAAAGGCTAACAATCTACCCCGTATCTTCGGCGGCAGCTAAAGACTACTTTTTAAATAAATATGATGCCAAAAATATAGAGGGGGCATGGAACCTAAGCGGCGGAGCTTTTGGCTTACTAGATGCCTTATTAGCTGATAAAAGCGATCACCCCCTAAAAGTGGCCGTAGAAGAGGTTAAATCGGCGCTGTCGCAAACAACTTATCAACGAATATTACACTTTGAACAGCTAAGTCGGGACAAAAACAAGCTCATTATTGTTTTAGAGGCGTCGGTGCGGGTTTTGGCGGCCCTACACCGGGCCAGCGTAGCCGCCGATGATAAAAAGCGCGCATCTAGGCTAGCGGCTAGCCGTAGGCTGGTTATAGGCCTCCAGGAGCGCTTGGGTGCCAATTCTAACCCTCGACTCATCTCCTTAGAGCTAGCCCTAAGGTTAAATATTTGAAACTGGTATAATTGATAGCAATGTACGCACTTGCCTTGCTATTTATCTTTGCATTTTTTGTCTACTACCACGGACGCCATTCGCATAACGAAATGGCGGTGATTCCGCGCCGAATAGGCGATAGATTAACCAAACTTTGGGAAATTGCTCACCACGGTATGCGCGAAAACCGATTCCTGCGTGCCGAAAAAGCTTTGCTAACTATTCTTAAAATTGATGAAAAGAACGCCGCGGCCTACAACCGCCTGGGCATTTTGTACGCCAAGCAGCGTGAATATAAAGATGCAATTGATTGTTTTGAGATAGCCAGCTCTATTGAACCCAGCGCCTCTAGCCTGCACAACCTAGGATTAATTTATTACGAGACCGAAAATTATCAAAAAGCCGCTACCGCCTTTGAACAAGCCCTAAAGCTAGAAGATAGCCTAGCTGCCCGCCACATTGCTTACGCCAAAGTCCAAGAAAAACTGGGTAACGATAAGCTGATGCTCCAAGAGTTAGAAAAAGCCACCGAGCTAGAGCCTAACCCCGAAACCTACACGCTGCTAGCCAAAGCTTACGAATCACGGGGTATGACCAATGAAGCCGCTTTTGTTAATAAAAGACTAGGCAAGCTAATTATGCCCGCCGGCCGTCCCAAACGCATCCTTCGCCCCCGCCGCATCGTTATCTAGAGTAAAATAGTTTAATGCAAGCAACCGAGTTCCTAAGGTCAGTAACGGCCGATGGACTTAATGAGGTGGTCAGAGCAGAACTAAGTGCTTTTAACGAACAGGCGCCTGGCTCGGTACATATAACTCATTATCTGGTCGCTGAGTACCCTCAGCTCGCAGATTTTATCCTAGAGCTAGCGGATGGCCTTTCGGGTGCCGAAGGAGCGGAACCATCAGAAGACCTACTCTTATTTATGTAAGTAAGTGCGGCTGTTGGTGCACTTTGTAGACTGGCGGAAGCCAGGGCTTTACAAGCCTCGGACTAGAACAGTAATTGCTATTTCACCCCTGTTCTGGTACGCTTTTTGTGGCGCTATAGTGCCACCTTAGCTCAGTTGGCTAGAGCAGCTGTTTTGTAAACAGCAGGTCGTCGGTTCGAATCCGACAGGTGGCTCCAGACTTTTGCTGGAGCAAAAGTAATTCACAATTTTCATTTCACAATTTTCAAAGATGGACAAAAGCAAAACTTTTGGAAAAATAATATTCCATAATTGTAAATTGACACTTGGTAATTGATAATTGCTATTGCTTGTAAGTAATAGCGCGCAGGGTTAGTGAAGCGGTCAAACACAACAGACTGTAAATCTGTCGGCTTATGCCTTCGTAGGTTCGAATCCTACACCCTGCACCAAACCTTATTACTACCCATTTCTTGAATAGCACCGAACGGCTGTTTAAGGGGTAGTTTTATATTTTTACCGTCTAAAGTCATATTCTGAAATACGAAATCTAGTAGATATCGTTTCTGCTCAACAGATGAGTGGTTTGATTCAAACAATTCTACTGCTCTAGAACACACTTCTAGAGTGAATGAAGCACCTAATCATAACTTTATTAAACAAAAAAGTTGAAACCGAAAAAACTAATATATAGAAGACTAGTTTTGAATGTTTTAATGTCCTCAATTATTTTTTGTGACAGGTACTAAATAGAATGCTATTTGCAGAATACCCCCTAGGGGTATATGATAAAAGATATCAAGCAAGAGAAGTGAACATTATCAGTAAGAGTCCATCGGAGGTACTGGTTTTGAATAAGGGGGTATATGATTACGGATATTAAAAAGCGAGCAACCCATCGCTCAAAGATAATTGAGGGTCAATTCAAAGGCTTACAAAAGATGATTGATAACGAAGCCTACTGTATGGACATACTTACTCAGGGCTTGGCAATTCAAAAGTCATTGGCATCGTTAAATAAGCTGATATTGGAAAACCACCTACGAACTCACGTTACCGAAATGCTCGGCACTACTGATAAAAAAGAACACGAAAAGGCTATACAAGAGATGCTGAACCTGTACGAGCTTAATAACGTGAGGAGTAAATAAACGTGGCTTTTATGAGTAAAAAAGAGTGGCTAATCATTGCGGCGGTCGTTGTAGCGGGCGGTATTACAACGGGCGGCCTCATCTACAAAAACAAGAGCGGCGACAGTATGGCGGGTATGAATTATAGCAGTATGTCTATGACCGAGAACAACAGCTCGGACTACACGCTCGACCTTATGTCGGGCAAAACTTACGCCGTAAACAGCCCGACAATGTTGCACTTTGCTATTGAGAAAAGCGGCAAAGTTGTAAAAGACTTTGATACCGTGCACGAAAAGAAACTGCACCTAATCGTTATCCGCAAAGACCGTACTAATTTCCAGCACGTCCATCCAACCCTCGACGCCAGTAGCGGTATGTTTATGTTGGAGGGCTTTAATTTTCCGACCGACGGCGACTACCGTGTTTACGCTGACTTTACCCCAAGCGACGCTCAAAAAGACAGTATGGGTATGAAAACGGCCGTCACACCTTACCAAGATGTAAAGGTAGGCGACACGGCTAAGTACACCGCCCAAGATGTAGGCGGCGATAAGCTGGCTAGTAGTGCAAACGGCCTCGATACTAGCATTTACTTTGCCCCTAGCGACGATAGCCCTGGCGGGACGCCAAACACGAACTTTTATGCAGGCCAAGAAAACACTATTGCCATACAGGTAAACAAGGGCGGCAAAGCCTACACAAACCTACAAAACTACTTAGGGGCACTCGGCCATATGGTCGTTATCGGGCCAAAGCTAGAGTTTATCCATGCCCACCCGCAAAGTAGCGACGTAAACAACCAGTCGGGCCTCGTCATCTTTGCCGTGAACTTCCCCGAGGCTGGCAAGTACAAGATGTTCTTACAAACCCAAGCTGATAACCAAGTAAATACCACTGACTTTACAGTAACCGTACAGGCCAGCCAGACCAGTAACCAGAGTAGCGACAGCTCTATGCAGGGTATGGTGCATATGAGCCACTAAATTTATGGAGCACTCGCACCACGCATACCAACACGAAGAACACCAAGAACTCGACAAACACGCAGGGCATTCTGTTGCGATGTTTCGGGATAAGTTCTGGCTTAGTTTTATACTAACCATTCCTGTCCTGGCATATTCGGAAATCATACAGCATTGGCTGGGCTTTACGACGCCATCGCTTCCAGGCTCACAATATGTGCCGTTCGTGATTTCTACCATCATATTCTTTTACGGCGGCATGGTGTTCATCAAAGGTGCGTGGGGCGAGTTAAAAGCCAAATTACCAGGTATGATGACGCTTATCAGTCTGGCAATCATCACGGCATATGTGTATAGCGTGGCAACACAGTTTTGGCTTTCGGGCGAGGGTTTCTTCTGGGAACTAGCAACACTCGTAACCATTATGCTGCTTGGGCATTGGCTAGAAATGGCCTCCGTTGCCAAAGCCGAAAATGCTCTAGATGCAATATCTAAACTCCTGCCTGATAAAGCCGAAAAGCTTGTCAATGGTAAGCCAAAACAAGTGCTAGTGAGTGAGCTAAAAGTTGGCGATTTAGTATTGATACGCCCTGGCTCAAGTATCCCTGTTGATGGCGTAATCACCGAGGGTAGCTCATCAGTCAATGAGGCGGCTATAACAGGTGAAAGTAAACCGACGAGCAAGACTGCTGGCGATGAGGTAGTCGCTGGAACAATTAATCAAGATGGTTCATTGACGGTAAAGGTAACGAAACTTGGCGAAGATACGGCACTGGCTGGCATTATGCGATTGGTTGCCGAGGCACAAAGCTCAAAATCTAGTGTGCAAGTGTTAGCGGATAAAGCGGCTTTTGCTTTAACCATAGTTGCTATCGTTACGGGCGTACTAACCTTTATCTATTGGCTGATTGCCAAAGATACAGCCTTTGCACTTGAACGCTCAGTGACTGTTCTGGTAATCGCTTGTCCGCACGCACTTGGCTTAGCAATACCACTCGTCGTTTCAATATCTACCACACTGTCTGCAAAGAATGGCTTGCTTGTCCGTAAGCGTTTAGCACTTGAAGAGGCTCGCAAAATAGACTGGGTGCTCTTTGATAAGACAGGTACACTCACGAAAGGCGAACACGGTGTAACGGATATTTGGGCAACAAAAGGCTACACCGAAGAAGACATTTTGCACCTAACTGCCAGCCTTGAGCAAAACAGTGAGCACATTGTCGGCAAAGGCATCGTCAATGAGGCACAGAAGCGATACGTCCATTTAGATAAAGTTGAGGGTTTTGCTGCTCTGCCTGGGCTTGGCGTTAAAGGCAGGCTGCACGGCAAAGACAATTTCATTGCAGCAAGTTATCGTTATATCAAAGAGAACAAGCTCAAAGTACCTGCCGATATTGAACAGTATTCTAAGCAAGCCGCTGAGGATGGTAAAACTGAGGTTTATCTAATCAAAGATGACAAGCAAGTCGTTGGTGCGATTGCCTTAGCTGATGTTATACGTGAACAATCCAAGCAAACGATTGCTGGGCTAAAAGCCGAGGGGATAAAGACTGCTATGGTCACGGGCGATAGCCAAGATGTTGCTGCTTACGTAGCTCAACAGCTTGGGTTAGACCAGTATTTTGCCGAGGTGCGACCAGAAGATAAAGCTAATAAGGTCAAAGAGTTGCAGCAAAGTGGCAACAAAGTAGCTTTTGTAGGCGATGGTATCAACGACGCACCTGCTCTCACGCAAGCTGATATTGGCTTGGCTATTGGTGCTGGTACAGACGTAGCCATCAAGTCAGCTGATATTATCTTGGTTAAAAGTGACCCAAGAGATGTGCTGCGAGTTATTCACTTGTCTAAAGCAACCTATCGTAAGATGATGCAAAACCTTGTATGGGCTACTGGCTACAACGTGGTTGCTATACCGCTCGCTGCTGGGGTGCTTTATAGATCAGGCATACTACTATCGCCAGCTGTTGGGGCAATCCTAATGTCACTTTCAACGGTGGTTGTGGCTATTAACGCTCAGTTGTTGAGGCGTGCTCATTACCATCCTGGACACAGTCACTAAGGCTAATGGCTTTCGTGTTCTTCGTGCGTAGTACAGTCTTCTAGTTCAACTTCAATCGTGGCGTGTTGGATATCTGAGTTTTTACGGAACGTGGCTTTTACTTGTTCAACAATGTCACGGCTACTTGGCAAGTCATTTTCATCAATCACAATGTGGCAACTGAGGGCGTTGTAGCCTGAACGGATAGCCCATACGTGCATATCATCTACTTTTAACACTTTGTCGGTATCTGTAATTGCCTGTGTGATAGCCGCAACATCTACGTCTTTTGGCGTACCCTCAAGCAGTATTTGTACAGCCTCGCTGAGTATCTTGAATGTGTTGTAGACCAGTAGTGCGGCAATCAATAGACCAACAATGCT
>JAYSLE010000068.1:0-6282 GCA_043725845.1 Candidatus Saccharimonadota bacterium | reverse complement strand
CCTTTTCGGTGCACATTAACCAACTTGGCCAGAAGGCCAAGTTGGTACACATCGCGTTTTCCGTCATCAACCGAGACGGAGAGTTCATGATCGGGCCTTCGATGGTCCGCATGACTCTCGGCGGTCCGCGTGAGTGGAGACGTTGCCAGCCTCTTGTGCTGTCTGCGCTCGCATTTGCGTTCGACACCGACAAATTCACCGTTACCGAGAAGAGAAAGGATCGAGCACCGGCCAAGGCCGCCTAAGAGGTAAACCAACCGAAAGGAGAAGGTGTTGTCAGAAGGTCTGCACGATGACATGAGCCTCGAGCGATGCCCCGACCACGACCCCCGTTGGTACAGCATGATGTTCCCTCCGGGAGTCGAGTTCGATGCTGAAGAGCTCATAGCTCTCGAAGAAGATGCAATCCAGCTTCCTGGCATCGGCCAAGCCGTTGCCCATGAAGAACGGCTGTGTGTCCGTGTCGATGAGATGATGCACGAAACCGAGTTCAATGTCTGGTCTCTTGTCGCCGACCATCACCTCCAAAAGTCCGCCGTCAGCGTCAGCTGAGCCTCCCCGAAAAAACAACCCCTCATAAGAAAGGATTCTCCCCCTGATGGGTAATTGGATTGTGGAAGTCGAAGGGAACCACATCACTGTCCGTACTCCCAACGAGGAAATCAGTTCTGTCTCAGGTCTCGTGACCTACAGCAACGAGCAGCCCTGGGGCGAGCGTTGCTGTGATGAAAGAATTCCACCTGATCAACTTGGGCGGCCAGGTCACGCGATCGTCACCCGCCTCCGTCGAGTCTCTCCGGGCACAAAGATCTCGATCGGCCACGATCACTTCAACCTCCATCTGGGGAGCCAGGACGAGGTGAAGGCGGCTCTCACCGCCATTGATGCCCTCGAGGCCGAACACTCCAGGCCGAGTTTGGCGAGCGTGGCTTCCTAGGCCACAAGACTTCTCGATAGGGAGACGGAGAGGCCGGCTGGTTTTTGCAGGCCGGCTTCTCCAGCGCCGCGCGGAATTAAGGTCTTCAAAGATCTTGGTAAATACCGCATTCGTGCAAAAAAAATGGGCGATTACTACTCTGCCCTTCAACCAAGTACTAGATAGGTTCTAGTTTTTGGCAGAAGGCACCTGATTAAAGTTTTGAGCGAACTTCCTCTATCAAGTCCCGAAGTTCAGCGGCTTTCTCGAATTCTAGATTAGCGGCCGCAAGATCCATCTGGGCGGTAAGGTCATGGATAAGATGGCTATATTCTTCTGGTGGGATTTTTTTAAGATCTAGTTTAGGTTTATCGGATTTCGCTGAGCGAGGCATGATGTCTTCGACCGCACGACTTATACTTGTGGCTGTGATGCCGTGTTTTTTATTGTATGCCGTTTGAATCTTTCGACGGCGGTTAGTTTCGTCCATAGTGCGCTGCATGCTGCCGGTAACATGGTCGGCGTACATAATTACGTGGCCCTCAAGATGGCGGGCAGCGCGGCCAACAGTTTGAATTAGCGCCTGCTCACTGCGCAAAAAACCCTCTTTATCGGCGTCCAAAATGGCCACCAGACTAACTTCTGGCAAGTCTAAGCCCTCTCGCAGCAAGTTTATGCCAACCAAGACGTCGTAAACACCCAGTCGTAGATCGCGTAAAATATCTGTTCGCTCTAAAGTATCAACATCGCTGTGCAAATAGGCAACTTTCATATTTAGCTCTTGCAGGTACTCCGCTAAGTCCTCGCTCATCCGTTTGGTTAGAGTTGTTACCAAAACCCGCTGGCTTTTATCAACCGTGGCTCGAATTTCGGCAATTAAATCGTCGATTTGGCCCTCTATTGGCCGAACCTCTATCGGCGGATCGATTAAGCCGGTTGGCCGGATAACCTGCTGCACCGGCTCAGGGCTGCGGCTTAGTTCGTACTCGGCCGGCGTGGCGCTAACATAAACAACTTGGTTCATATGCTTCTCGAACTCCGAAAAAGTTAAAGGTCGGTTATCCAGAGCACTGGGGAGCCTAAAACCGTGCTCTACCAAAACTTCCTTGCGCGATCTGTCACCGTGGTACATGCCACGAACCTGCGGGATAGACATGTGCGATTCATCTATGAGCAGTAAATAGTCGTCTGGGAAATAATCCATTAAAGTGGCCGGCTGTTCGCCGGGTTCGCGGTTGGTTAAATAGCGGCTGTAATTTTCTATGCCTTTTACAAAGCCGGTTTGCTCCATCATTTCTAGGTCGAACTTAATACGCTGCTCTAGACGCTGGGCCTCTAGTAATTTGCCTTGTTTTTTAAACCATTTGCCACGGTCTTCGGCCTCGTCACGGATTTTTGACAGGGCACCTTTTAGCTTTTCTTCCGGCGTAACGTAGTGACTGCCCGGAAAAATACTTAGGCTATCAAGTATTTTCTCAACTTCGCCAGTTAGTGGGTTAATTTGAGTCATTTTTTCCACTTCATCGCCGTATAGTTCTATTCGATAAGCCGATTCCTCGCCGGCCGGATAAACATCTACTACGTCTCCCCTGACCCTAAAGTTGCCGCGCTCGAAAGCTAAGTCGTTGCGGTGGTACTGAATATCGGTTAACTGACGCAACAATTTGTCTCGCACCCGGCGCTCGCCCTTTTTAAGCCGTACCGCCATTTGGTCATAATCTTCTACCGATCCAATGCCGTAAATGCAACTGACACTGGCCACGATAACAACGTCCCGGCGCGACAGCAGTGCCGCTGTGGCTGCGTGGCGCAAACGGTCAATTTCTTCGTTGATAGCGCTGTCTTTTTCTATGTAAGTATCGGAACGGGCAATGTAGGCCTCCGGCTGGTAATAATCAAAGTAACTGACAAAGTAATGCACGGCGTTATCTGGGAAAAACTGCTTAAATTCGTTATAAAGCTGGGCTGCTAGTGTTTTATTATGCGATAAAACAAGAGTCGGTTTGCCAGTATTTTGAATAAGGTTGGCCATGGTGAACGTCTTACCACTGCCTGTTACACCCAGTAGAGTTTGGTTTTTCTCGCCTTTATTCAAACCTTCAGTCAAGGCTTTAATAGCCGCCGGCTGATCGCCGGTCGGCTTATACTCACTCTTTAAATCAAACTTAGTCACCTATAGATTGTAGCAAGTCTGGGGTAATGAATTAATTTTTGTAGACGTCTTTGTAGGGGGCATGAAGAGTGTCTAGAAGTTTGGTTAGTTTATCTATTAAGGCTGCCGGGTCGGTATCAAAAATTACCAAATCGTCGCTGGCCTTAGTAATGGCCATTAATTCTTTAATTTCAGAGCTTACTCCACCAGCACCTTGCAACATTCCAATCGGTGTTTTGGTTTCCATGGCAATAGTAAATTCGTGTAGGGTACCTAAGCGCCCGCCAATACTTACCACAGCATCGGCAGAACCTATCAATAGTGCATCGCGGCCAACGTAATGCATGCCCGTGTATAAAACTGCATCGTAGCAATCTACCGGCAGACGATACTTTAAGATGTGTTCTACCTTGGTGCTGGCCGGACTAATACCCAAACTCATGGTACCTCCAGCTTTTTTATAACTGTGCGCTGCCACATCTGGCAGGCCAGTTGTGGCACCGGTTAAGAGGCTGTGGCCAGCACGGGCAATCTCCGCACCAATATCGCTGGCTAATTGCTTGCCTTGTTCTACACTGTCGCCCTTAGATGCCCCCGAAACGCAAATTTGATAGTGACCACTCATATTGCTAGAACCTGTGAGCTTAAGCTTGGTAGATCTGTATCTTCAGGAGTCACCCGAACCACTGATGGGGTCAGGCTTTGTTCCAGCTGTCCGGTAACTCGGCTAAAAACGCTCTGGTGCTGTAAATAGCGCCCAACTAATTCATCCCAGAAAGCCTGGCGCCCAATACTCACCGAACGCTGCTTGTAGTCCGCCCCACGGAGATGGTTAAGTGCAACATCGGCCACATTTAGAGATACGCCCTTGGCTGTATTGTGGAGCAGGTGGCTACCACCGCTCCACCAGGCTAAACTGGGGTGCAGTGCCGATAACTGTTCATTTGCACTTTGCCAATGCAAATCCTGTGGGTAAACATATGGTTCAAATTCTTCTGGATGTAATAAATCCGGCTGATGACCTAGGTAATGCAAAAAGCTTTGCCAGCCTAAGCTATGGCCAGCCAGGGTTGCGAGGGCCGGTAATTCGCCTTGCCATATCTTTGATACATTTGCGCCGTAATTACCGCCGCCTTGATAAGATTTAGCAACAACGCAGCTAAGACGAACTTTTTCGGTGGCTTCCAAAATCAGGGCTATTGCAGCTAATGAATCAGCTTGCTCGGCAGCCTTGTTGGGCCACAGGACAACAGCACCAAGTTCTGCGGCACTGGCTATTGCTGGAGCGTTATCGATAACGCTGCGCCACCTTTTGGCAGGCATTGTTACTACTTCTAGGCTCCGGGTTTCAAAATCTAACGGGCTGAGTTTAGCCTGGGCTTTCCAAAAACTCCTTTGCCAGCGGACCGAAGTGGTAAACGGAATGACTGCAAACAAACCCACAATATCCTCGTGTTTAAGCATCGAGTCTATTGATCGATAGTGTAGTTGGCGCATCAGAGCTTTTGGCGGGTTGGCGTGCAATAAATCTTTGGCGGCAGAATGTTTTAGAGCCCATACCTCGCGCTTGGTACCAGAATGTTCAGCCAATTTGGCCAGTCGGTTGAGTTTTTTATCCAGTGATTCTTTTTTGCTTGCCCCTACGACCTTTTCAAAACCGGCGCTATCGGATGCAAAGCGGGCTTGGGCTCCGTAATAAAGCTCGCGGCCATTGGTATCATGGGGGTCGAGGCCTAGGCCGGCAGTTTTGTTCATAACAGCGTGTGATACTTCCTCAAGTAAGCGAATGTCCTCGCTAGCCGAACCACTAAGGCGCTCTAGCGTTTCGATAAATGATGCAATAACGTGTTCTGGTTGCCCTAGCAGGTTACTAAGCGCTTTTGACACTTTTAGCTCATTCTTTCGGGGTGATAGCTGGCCGGTGCGGTGCGCAGATAATGATTAATCTCTTTCTCTGTTAACAAACCGGCTTGGGCACCCACTTTTTGGACCACGCTCATAGAATTAATCGGCGCCCATAGCAGTGCACCCTGAATATCTGCACCGCGCATAATTGCGGCTACAAAGGTAGAGGTAAAAGCATCGCCCGCCCCGGTACGTTCAAACGGCGGCTTGGGATCAGGGTAAATTGGCATCTTGTAGCGGTTAGCTCCGTCGCTGGCATAGGCGCCGGCGTGTCCGTCGCTCATTAACACAATTTTAGGGCCAAGATCGTGCAGCTTATCTAGTAGTTCGTGCACATTACCATGGTCACCGCCAGTAATTGTCACCGCTTCTTCGCGGTTAACAGCCAAAATTTCGGAGCGCTCGTAAATTTTCTTTAGACGATGAGCCCCCGCTTCTATCTGGAAAGTGCCTGGTTGAAGAGCCATTTTTACAGTGGGGTGAGATTCTAACCATGACGCTATCTGATCGTGATATTCCATGGCGTGCTTACTTATTGAGCTAAAATATATCCAACGTGGCAAGTCGATAACTCTAAAGCGCGGCCAGTGGTAATCATATTCTTCGTTCTTAATAAGTATGGTGCGCTCTTCTTTGTACCAAAGCACGTAGTGATAGTTGCTAATTTTACCGGGGTTAATATGGACAAATCGACCATCGACGTTATTAGAGTGCAGAGCTCTTAAGATATCTCTGCCGTTAGTGTCATCGCCAACATTGGTCACCAAGCCAGATCTTAAGCCTAGGCGAGCAAAAGAAACCGCGGCATTAGCAGCATTGCCTACCCCTTCTAAAACCTCAACATGGTCAAACGGTACTTTGGTGCCAAAGGCCATGCTTAGTCTTGGGCCAGAATCGGTGTCGTCCACTCGAGCTTCATCATCCAGCAACTTAATAAAGGCATCTGTTACAACGTCGCCCACACTCAAAACATCTAGTTGTTTTTGCGCCATAGTTCTTACGGCTTATTTTAGCATAAGAACTCTAGTTTGGCTGGGCTTTTCCGCTAGAATTGAAGGTGTCAATTTTGGATTCTACTACTTTTTGGACGGCTTCTATTACCGTGCCCATTAGTTTTATCACAGCGTATTCGGATTTATTTTCATCCAAGACCTTTTCTAGAGTCCGCCTATAAGCCACCCTCATGTCGCTGTTTATATTAATTTTGGTGACGCCAATTTTAACAGCTTCGATAAAATAGTGCGGTGGGGTATCACTGCCACCATGAAGTGAAATGTTACAGTCTATGGCTTCACGGATCGTTTTGAGT
>JAYSLE010000067.1:0-6919 GCA_043725845.1 Candidatus Saccharimonadota bacterium | reverse complement strand
CTATTAGCGGCAATATTGGCGATGTTTATATTGCCGGCAAAAATTTTTGCTTCAAAACCGTGTGATGGATCTCCTGGCGGAGAAATAGCCTGTGGTGCCAGTGGGTCCTCCGGTGTGCCGGTTAGTCCTATGCCAGCAGCCAGCTTGGGTGATACCGTAAAAGTGGGTATTCAATATATATCAATCGCCATTGGTATTGGGGCGGTTGTGATGATTATGGTTGCCGGATTTCGCTTTGTGACCAGTGCTGGCAACGAGGCATCTATAAAAAGTGCCAAAAGCACCATAACTTATGCGCTTGTAGGTCTAGTAATTGCAGCCTTGGGCCAAATTTTGGTTCGTTTTGTTCTTGGTGCGGTCAAGTAAAAGTAATTGGGTTTAACGGGGTTGACTTAAGCATTAGTACTTATATACTGTAGCTTAGGTAAACTAAAGAGGAATAACTCAAGATGATGCAAAAAATAAAACTTAGCTTGTTAGCGTTATGCTCGTTGCTAGTGTTCAGTGCTCCGTTAGCTGTATCCGGCGTTGCTTACGCTCTAACAGATGTAAACAACAGTTTATGTAGCGGAGCAAACTTAGATTTAACTGGTAATACTACTAATGGTTGCGATACAGCCTCCACCGGTAATAGCCTTAATACGACCATTACTACGGCCATTAACGTTATTTCAATAATTGTAGGTGCAATCGCTGTGATAATGATTATTATTGGCGGATTTAGGTATGTTACGAGCGGTGGTAAGCAAGAGAGTGTTGCCGGAGCTAAAACCACCATCCTGTACGCCCTTATTGGCTTGGTTATTGTTGCCCTTGCCCAGGTTGTGGTCCACTTTGTCCTAGCTAAAGCTACTAATACTCCGTAAAAAGTAGTCAGAGACCAAATGAAAAAACTTCTCCTACTGGTTGCTAGTGGGCTGCTGATGCCGATAGCCAGTGCTTTTCTAATCTCTATCCCGGCCTTTGCACAAACTACTCAGCAAGATATAAATAATGGTTTGTGTTCGGGAGCTAGCCTTGATTTATCTGGTAACAGTTCAGGATGCAGTAGTAGCGGCGATTCGATCACCAAGTTTAATGACCTTATTCATAACGGCATTAATCTACTATCGGTAATTGTTGGGGTGGTCGCCGTAATTATGATTATTGTTGGTGGCCTTCGCTATATTACCAGCGGAGGTAATGATAGCAGCGTTACAGGGGCCAAAAATACAATACTCTACGCCGTAGTTGGCCTAGTAATTGTCGCCCTTGCCCAGGTTCTGGTCCACTTTGTCCTAGCAAAAGTTACAACCCAATAGCGTAGCTATTAAGACTCTATAGTCATAGCTAATAACTACAACCTCTGACCTGTAGCCTACAACCTTGTCCTAGAGGACCTGGATTTTTTTGACAGTATCTTGTTTTACCTTAGCAAAGCTAATAGTTAACACGCCGTCTTTTAGTACGGCCTCTATCTCTTCTTCTTTAACTGGTACAGGTAGCACTAAGCTGCGGCTAAATTCGCCCCAGTAACATTCTTGCAAAAAGTAGTTCTCTACGCCTGATTCTTCTCCGGCACTCAAGGTTCCTTTGATAGTTAAGGTGTTATCAGAGATACTAACATCTAAATCAGCTTTGTTAACACCGGCTACTCGGCCCTTAACAAACAGTTTTTCCTTGGTTTCATAAACGTCTACGGCCAACTGACCGGCTACTGGTTCGTCTTCGTCCCATTGGTCATCGGCTGCGGCTGGCTGAGAGCTGCTCACTGTATCTTCTACAGGTACTTCGTCCTCACTTAAAAAAGCCGCGGTAATATCATCGCCCATCAATAAGTCGTCGTTCTGCTGTTGGCTGCCTCGAGCCATGATCTTTAGCCCTCCAAAGTTTTAGATTGGTTTTGAAATATAAATTTTAGGTCTTTGTGTTGATGCTAGTATAGCTGAGCCCACACAAGATACGCAACATATTACACCTAACATTTACAACAACAGGGCTGCGTATTAAACGCAGCCATTTTACATTTACCACTTATCAATTCACAATTATTGCAGAATGACCATTTACCAAGAAAAACTTCGAGAACTTGAAAAACGAACCATAGACTTTAGTGTGGAAGTTGTAACAACCTGTGGCCGATATTCAACAAATCCGACTCTACGGCCATTGATTGACCAACTTGTAAGGTCGGCAACCTCAATCGGAGCAAATTACGCTGAGGCGAACAACGCTAGCTCTAAAACAGATTTTAAAAACAAAATTTTCATAGCAAAGAAAGAAGCAGGCGAAACTCGCTACTGGCTACGGGTGCTCTCTGAACTACTACCCTCTGAAGACCTGAGCAAACTTCAACAAGAAGCACTTGAGCTAACGCTAATTATGCAAAAAATTGTTTCCACAATGAAAAAAAGTTGAAATATCTTAGCTAAATTGTAAATGATAAATAATTTGGTAAACGGTAAATAGTTAAATGATAAATATCTCAACAGGAGATTTCTAATTAGCTTATTAGAGACAGCCATCGGGTGGTTATCGCCCCCGCAGTGCGTGGGTTGTGGAGTCGAAGGCCGTTCGGTCTGCATCAATTGCTGTGAATCCTTAATTTTGCCCTTTGGAGCCCGTTGCTGGCGCTGCAATATGCTGACCAAAGGCGCAAATACATGCCAGAGTTGCCGGCGGGTTGGCGGACCGAGCCGGGCCATTATTTCCACTACCTATACTGGTTTGGCCAGAGATTTAGTCAGAAAGTATAAATTTGGGCACCAACGGGCAGCAGCCACCTCAATGGCAAAAATGATGGGTGATGTGCTTTTGGATAATTACCGCAGTATTGGCGTAAAGTACCCAAACTATCTGGTAGTTCCCGTCCCTACGGCTACCAGCCGGGTGCGCCAGCGCGGCTTTGACCATTCGATTCTGTTAGCCAAACATTTGGCCCGGCAACTTAACTTAAATTATTCGCAGACTCTTGGCCGCCTGGGGCAAGCCAGCCAAGTTGGCACTGGCCGGGCGGATAGACTAAAACAACCGGCTGGGCAATATTTTGTACGCACTCCTTGGCAGGTGCGCGGGCAAAGCATATTACTTATCGACGATGTTATAACTACTGGCGGCACTTTACTTTCAGCAACTCAGGAACTACGCCGAGCCGGAGCCATTCATGTTGATGCGTTGATCTTCGCCAAACGCCTGTAATGAATACTTGACCTGCCTAACGGCAGGCAGGTTAGTTAAATATTCAATGGTGAGACAATCTGGTCTGAAATTAGAAACAAAAGCCATCAATCAGAAGCCAAGTTAGGTAGCTAACAAAAATCGTTATAAGCAAAACAAAGACCTCGATTATTATTTTGACAGGTGTCTTTCTGCGAGATTTTTTGTGAATCCGCCAGATAAAAAGAAGACCAACGGCAAAAATTGCTAAGGCGACAATCTGCCCCTTAGTTGTTATGCCTCCCCCACAAGCGTCGCCAAGTATTTGACCAAAGAATGGTTGATTCATTTAAATTCAGTCTAGCATTGGCGGTTCTTTAGAAACTAGTCTTATCAAAAAAATTCCGGAATTAATCTGGCGGAGAGGGAGGGATTGCGCTTTGCTTGCACGGTATTCGCCTATCGGAGCAAGCTCCTGCACGCTCATACCTGTAGACCCCTCGCTCCTCACCGGCTTTGCCGTTGACCGCGAGGAACCAAAATCCCCCATCAATAAAATAAACCCACCGTTGGTGGGCATATTTTATTGGCGGAGAGGGAGGGATTTGAACCCTCGCGGGGACTTGCGCCCCCCTATCGATTTAGCAAACCGACCCCTTCAGCCACTTGGGTACCTCTCCTTAAAGCGAGCTTAGTAATTATAACAGAGGTGGACAGATGATGAAAGAAATAATTTAAACACTATTCAGGGCTATTTTTTGATATTGAAGGTTCTCTCATTTTCTGGATAATCCATAGCAACATCTCGATTTCTAGAACAGTCTTTAGCACCACCAGTACCCCTCCGTACCACTGGGGGTTAGTAAGCCAATCATAACTTGAGTTCTGGGTGATGCGGACTATTAAGCTAATACCTAAAAAACGAGCTAATAGCCTGTGAGTATTATCTTGCCCCATCTCATCAATAACAAAAGGAAGTAATACTAAAGGCAGTAGCAGGTATTGGGGTGAGCCAACTTTGAAGATAATAATAAACGTCATTAATAACACCACACATCCAGTAGCGACTCTTCGGTGTTTTTTTTGCTGAAACAGAAAAATCGATGTAGCTATTAGTCCTACAACAAGCACTACACTGCTAATAAGATTGAGGACGTGGGCTGATGAAAATTCTAGGGCTACAGAGGCGTGAGATACTGTCATTTTAATTGGCTCGCCAAAAAAGTGCAGAATAAAACCAATGGCCGCTGGACCAGACTCTATTTGTAGCGGCCGCCCGGTATGGTAGGTGAATGAATGCCAGAAATCGCTAGGGCTAAGAATGATAAATGGGAGGACGCATATTGCCATACTTAGACAAAGAATGCGAACATACCGCCACCTTTGGCTGCCCGGCAAACTTAGCAAGATTGCTGGAAGACTAATTAAAGGGAAAGCTTTAATCATTGTAGCGATAGCCAAATATACGGCAGAACGGCCGTAGCTTCGGTTTTTAAGCGCCAATATGCTAAAGAATAGAGCTACGGCCGCGAATACGTCAATCTGGAAAAATGTAGATTGTCCAAAAAGCAAAAGCAGGCCGCCAACTACCAAGAGTCTATATTGGCTCCATTGGATATTTACTTGGCGCAAAATTAGAAACACCGCAACAGTGCTAACTACCATAAAACCATACGCATAAGAACCAATAAGATAACCTAAAGGTTGCGCGATCAAAATAAATGGCAAAATTCCGGGCGGGTATTCAATATTAAAATCACGATAAGGGATACTACCATGCCACATTTGTAGGGCGTAGGAGTAGTATAGACGAGTATCTCCTATTTTTATCTGGCTCCATAATGAAAAAGTTAAAGCCAGAAACATTATCAGTAAAGTTATCCATAATACATAGAACTCGCCAGATTTAGAAAATTTTCTAAGAACATTCATTGTTTTTTGCCACCGATGTACCATTTGTTCGAGCCTCATTTTTATAAGTATACAGTCCAAATAGCCTATAATCTTCGCATCCATTATACTGACAGCCAGATATCTTGAAGCTTATGAAAAAATGTTTGATTATAATCCCAACCTATAACGAAGCCAGCAATATTGAGCCGCTTATCAAAGCAATTTTGGGTGTCTCTCAGGAGCTAAAAGGTTGGAGTTTGGAAATTGTGGTGGCTGATGACAATTCTCCGGATGGCACGGCAAAAATTGTCCGTAGATTACAAAAAACTCATAGCAAAGTATTGCTTTTATCGGGCAAGCGAGAGGGTCTGGGCAGAGCGTACATAAGGGCCTTAAGCCATGGTCTAAAAACAGCCCGCTACAAGGCCTTTATTATGATGGATGCCGATTTTTCTCACGATCCAAAAACCATACCCGCTCTAATAAAGGCTATAGATGCAGGCGCCGACCAAGTGATTGGCTCGCGGTATATAAAAGGTGGCAGCGTTTCTGACTGGCCGACACATCGTAAACTCAACAGCTTTATAGCCAACTTGCTAGCTCGTCAGCTTCTTGATATCAAAGATGATGTACGGGATATGACCAGCGGCTATAGGGCTGTTAAAAGCTCTGCAATAGCTCAGATCGACCTGGATAATCTGCGCGCAGTGGGCTATGCCTTTCAGGTCAACCTATTACACGAGTTTTCAAAAAATAAATTAGTAACTCGCGAAATCCCAATAAATTTCACAGATCGGCATAATGGTTCTTCTAAAATGCGGCTGCGAGATATAGCGGAGTTTATCTATCTGTCGTATCAGTTAAATTCCGATTCTAGGGTTCGTCGTATAGCCCGTTTTTGTCTAGTGGGAGCCAGTGGTACTATTGTCAATTTGGCGGTAATAATCGGTCTAGTACATTGGTTTAATGTCTCGGCTGTGCCAGCGGATGTAGCAGCAATAGAAACTAGTATAATCTCGAACTTTTTACTAAACCATCGCTACACTTTTCGCTTTGGCCGGCACGAATCTATTCGCTTGCTACTGGGCAAGCTATTTTCCTACAATATGATTGCCATCGGCGGAGCAGCTATTTCTTTCGCAGTTTTTATAGTTACTTTTAAATGGATTGGCTGGCACTACATAATATCCGATCTATTAGGGGTAGTTATTGCAGTGAGCTGGAACTACTGGTTAAGCGTGCGCGTGGTCTGGAAGCTGATTGATGAGTAGGCTGCATCTATTAAAACGCCGACAGTCTTTTTTTAAACAATATCCAAATGCAGGATTAATTTTTAAGTTCTTTGTAATTTTTGGGTTGTTTTGGTTTGCCAGTTTTAAGCAACTAGACCCGGATTTTGGCTGGCACCTCACATCAGGAAATTACATTCGGGCGCATGGCATACCTAACACCGATATATTTACGTATACGGCCTCAAATTTTCCGTGGATTAATCACGAGTGGGGAAACGATGTCATTCTTTCGTGGCTTTACCAGCTAGGGGGCTCCAGCCTAGCCAGTGTATTTTTTGGCTTGCTTTGGACAGGCTCCCTACTAATACTAAACTTTCGCGCCAAGCTAGTAGTCCTGATCATTGCGGTCACGGCAATGCTGCCATATGCCGGTATTCGTCCGGTTGCTTGGACTGTGTTTTTTCTTGCTCTGCTACTCAGAATTATTCAAGCAGAAAACAAACGTTTACTTTTTTTTATTCCGCCACTTTTTATTATCTGGGCAAATTTGCACGGCGGTTTTATTATTGGCTTCCTAGTTCTTGCGTACTATATTGTTAAGCAACAAAAAATAATCTGGGCATACCTTCTAGGTGCAAGTTTGCTGGCAAGCTTTGTAA
>JAYSLE010000066.1:0-7546 GCA_043725845.1 Candidatus Saccharimonadota bacterium | reverse complement strand
TTTTACGGCTCTGTTAAAACCGGCACCATTGGGGCTTAAATGTAGCTCCTAGTTCTTATCTATCCGATAAAATACTCTATAATAGACTCTTATGCTCGTATCTGTAGATGTATCTGAAAAGTCTTTTGGCAACAAAGTACTTTATACTGACTTGGTTTTTGAGATCCAAGAGGATGAGAAAGTTGGCTTAATCGGACGAAACGGCACCGGTAAATCTACCCTGCTGCATTTAATAACTGGAGAGGATTCCGATTTTGACGGCGAGATAAATATTAAGCGCGGCACGGTGGTTGTTGCCAGCCGCCAAGAACACCACGGCCACGAGGCCAAGACTGTTTTGGAATATATCCAGGGCGATTTACCAGAATACGCCAACTTAACCCACATTATCGATACCTACCCTGCCACTATGGGTAGCGACACCCGTAAGTTACAAGAGTTTTCTGATGCACTAGAACGTTTTGGCCAGTTAAATTATTACCAAATAGAAGACGAGATTGGGCAGGCGTTAGAAAGTTATCAGATTGACCCGGTTAAACTGCACCAATCCTTAAAATCGCTTAGCGGCGGTCAAAAACGCATGATTGAACTTATTAAAGTTCAGCGCAGCCGTGGCCACATTGCATTAATAGACGAACCAACCAACCACATGGACTACGTGGCTAAAGCGGCCTTTATAAAGTGGTTAGTATCGACCAAAGAATCGGTTTTGGTAATAACCCACGACCGCGATGTTTTGGGTACGGTAGACCGAATATTAGAAATCCGTGATGGCCGGGCTTTTAGCTTTAAGGGTAATTACGATGCTTATTTAAAGAACAACACTAACCAAATAACTAACCAAGTTAATGAATACGAGCTGTCGCAGCGTAGAATAATCAACTTGCAAGACGATGTTATTCGGTTTAGGCGGCTAAAAGAAAAATCCCGAACACCGGGTACCATTAGGCGTTTTAAATCGCAGGAACTACGGGCGGTGGCTCAAATTAAAGCACTGCAAGAAACTGTAAAACCATCTTTTTGGATTGATCAAGAATCGGCCGGCGATATGAACGACAAATTAACCGCAGCTTACGATAGACACAAAACCAAAAATATTAAGCTAACCGCTCGCAAAAAAAATGATGACAGTAATGGACGATTATTAATTCAGGCCAGTAAAGTAAGCCTGGGTTACGATGACAAACCGCTGTTTGAAAATGTTAGCTTTGAACTTCGAGAAGGCCAGCGGCTGCGCCTGCATGGCCGCAACGGTGCTGGTAAATCTTCTTTAGTGCAGGCCATAATGGCCGAGGCTGGTGCTGTACCTATGGCTTCGCAGCTGTTTGCTGGCACAATAAAAGTAGAAAAAGAAATAAAAATTGGTCAATACGAACAAGAGATTAACCCGCGCTACCTTACCATGACCCTTAACCAGGCTTTGGAACAAGTTTTAGAAGAAAAAAAACAGCCGGTCAACCAGCAAAAAATAAAACAACTGTTGGGCGACTATTTGTTTAACCCAATGACAGATGGACAGATGCAGGTGCAAAATCTTAGCGGCGGCCAAAAGGCCCGAATACAGCTTATTGCTATGTTGGTCGATGACCCTCAGGTTTTAATTTTAGACGAACCGACTAACCACCTAGATTTGCCCAGTATCGAGGAGCTAGAAAACGCTATAAAGGCCTACCACGGAGCCGTAATATACATATCGCACGATAGTTTTTTTGCCAAAAAAATGACTGGTCAAACCGTCCCAATCAGCAACTAGACCCGAGCGGCCATTTACGTGTTGATGGTTTATCGATATCTATCTGTTGTTATCTTGTATAATCAATAGGTGCGGCGCGGTGGCCGAGGAGTTAGGCAAGGGTCTGCAAAACCCTGTACACGAGTGCGAATCTCGTCCGCGCCTCCAAGTTTTTTCGCCCAAGCGAAAAAACTTGTCCCGAGCGTTAGTCGAGGGACAAAAAATCTGCCCTGAGCTAAGTCTAAGGGCAATACAATGCACCCGGGCGGGTGGCGGAATTGGTATACGCGTTTGACTTAAAATCAAATTCCAGAAATGGATTGAGGGTTCAAGTCCCTCCCTGCCCACCACTCGACTAGAGGTTTTTGCGTTGTTGGCGAATCATCCAGTTAGATACATTACTAAATCTATCGGTAAGCCGGGTATTTATCTTACGATCATATCCAAACACCGGTCCACGTGTTATATAAATATAATTCGGTTGATATAAGGCTAGAGCGGGCGCATCTTGGGTCCAGGCAGTCAGAAAAGCTTTATATTTTACGGCTCTTAATGCCGGATCGGAACGTGTGCGCCCGGCCTCTAAAGCCTGATCGGCTACGGACGACTTATATTCGCTAAGGTTTAGGTGCCCCTGCGAACTTACGCTTGCCTGTGAGCTGTCCCAATAAGCAAAAACGTCTGGGTCTGTACCTATGCTAATTCCGTAGAGCAAAATGTCATATTCGTGATTGGCAATTACTGAGTTTTGTAGATCATCGCCGTTGTAATAGCGTACGGAAACCTGAATTCCAATTTTTGCCCACTGTTGCTGAAGAAACTGTGCAACCTTAGTATAATCGGGTGTATCTTGAGAACTTAGTGTCAACTGAAGAGGTTGGCCATTTTTAACCCGGTGCCCATTACCATCTAACGTCCAGCCTGCCTGATCTAGATATTGGCTTGCAGTGGCGATGCTATAGCCAAGTTGTGTTATTGCCGAATCATACCCCAGCTGGCTACTAAGTAGGGGTCCGCGCGACAGATTGGCCGGATAACTTAGAAGGTTGACGATGCTTTTGGTATCAACGCCACTAACTAAGGCCCGCCGAACATTAGCATCGCTAAGTAAGCTCTGAGAATTATTAAAAAAGGCCATAACCGAGCTTGATAGCGGCGTAACGTAGGTTTGAATATCATTATTTTTGGAAAATTCCGGTGGCAGTTCGTCTAGCCCGCTCATAGCATTAACCTGTTTATTTTTAAATGCGGTTACTAAGTGGTTATCGTCGCCAAAAGTTATTATGCTAAAGCCATCCAATTTGGGACGACCGCCGTAGTAATCATCAAAAGGTGCCAAAGTTATTCTTTGTTCGCGCTCGGCGGCACTGATGCCTTTTAGCTCTACAAACTTCCATTTAAATGGGCCAGTTCCTACTGGCGTTGTATTAAACTGGGTACTACGCATATCCTGAGGCGCAACTCGACCGAGCAGGTGTTTTGGAATTATGCCAGTAGTAAGTGAGTAAGGAAAAGAGCTGAGGCTATTTGGAAGATTAAAGTTAACAGCATAATCACCCATTTTGGTAACCGTAATGCCTTGCCAATTTGGCCGTAACGATGACTGAGCATCAGGATTTTGGATTGAGGTATATGTAAAAACTACATCGTCCGCAGTAAATGCTGCCCCGTCGTGCCAAGTAAGGTTTGGCTTAAGGCTAACAACGTAGTTTTTGCCACTAACATCTGCCTTCCATGCGTGGGCTAAATCGCCGACTAATTTTCCATTACTATCAAACTTAAAAAGTCCGGGAAAAATCAAGCGACTGATTGTATTGTTGGCTGTACCTGTAGCATATATAGGATTGGCGTTAGTAAATGTTCCGTTTAGGCCCTCCGAATACATTCCGCCTAGTACTGGCTGCAAAGACTGGTAATAAGGGCTCAGGCTTCTAAGCTGGAGAACTGCTAAAAAAAACATTAAGACAAACAGGCTGATCCAAAGTGCAACAAATCGCCGCACCGAGACTAATCTATCAAAGCGTCTAATTAGTAGACGCTCTATTTGCTCATCGGCTTGCTGACCAAGCTCCACTGCCCCGCGTCGGCGCAGACGAACAACTCTGGCCAATCGGCGTTTGGTGTGGTCGTTAAAAATTACTTTGGCCACCGTTTTTTGCCTAATGTCGACTACTTAGCTACGATGCCAATAATAATACTGGCTCCAAAAATAAACACTAAAATTATAGTCAATTGATGCAAGCTTTTGTCGGATCCGCGGCGTACAGTGTTTACCTCGCCGGCACCACCAAGCCCTGCACCCAAACTTGCGCCTCGGGTTTGAATCAAAATTAAAATTATCAAAAGTAAAACCGTAGCGATTGTAATAAAGTTCCAAATACTCAACATTTTATAGGTCCTCCAACACCCTACTTACCAAATAGTTTACCAAGCCCACTATAATACCAGCAATTATGGCAACTCCCAATCCATGAACTTTTAATGGATGGTAAAGCCAACTAACGATTAGTATCATCAGACCATTTACTACCAGCATAAATAAGCCAAGACTAATGATAATTGCCGGAAATGACAAAATTATAAGAAGTGGTTTAAGTAGCATATTAACTAGGGCTAGAAAAAAACCTGCACCCAGTACCGTGCTCCAACGCCCGCCCACATCTAGTCTTGTAGAGCCGAGCAGTGCAGCAGCAACCCAAAGACCAAGGCTTGATACCAGCCAGCGCGCTGCTAGACGAGTTAATAAACGTTTCATCAGACTCTTATATTGTAGCAAGTTATAGGCTGGTGTGGGATTTTATAGCATTAAGATGACCGGCGATTTTTTCACCCTTTCGATCGCCAAGGAGCGTCTGAATTTCATGCGGTTCGGCTTGCAATACCCCCCGGGCCGATCCAAAGCGACGTATTAGTTTTTTGCGAGTCGCCGCCCCAATTCCCGGTACTCCGTCCAGTACACTAACAGTTTGCCGTGTGCGTTTTAGGCTGGTGTGATAACTAACCGCAAAACGATGACTTTCATCTCTTATTCTTTGTAAAAGCTTAACGGCTGGTTCCTCTTTAGGCAGTAATAGGCTTAAAAAATCTCCAGATTCGGACACGTATGCCCCGGCTTTTTTTGCTACATTAGTAATTTTCCCAAAATCAGCCCCCGGCAAACTGGCAGTTTTATGTACTATGATTTCTTCTTCTCTTTTAGCCAGCCCAATTATTGGTAAGCTCAACCCGGCCTCGACCAAGGCTTTAACCGCTGCTCCCAGCTGACCTTTTCCGCCGTCTATCAAAACTAAATCCGGCGTACCCCATTTTTTTTGATTCTGTTCGCTAAAACGCCGACTAAGAGTTTCGTGCATATGAGCAAAGTCATCATTGCCGGGTATGCGCATTTTAAATTTACAGTAAGCAGTTTTTTCCGGCACTCCGCTACTAAAAACCACCATGCTGGCTACCGTATCGGTGCCCTGCATGTGGCTAATGTCAAAACCCTCGATTCTTTTTAAGGGCTTGCTTAGATCTAGCAAATTGGATAGCTGGCTCAGGGCTTTATCGCGGCTAGCATCTTGTAGTTCGTGGTCACCAAATAAAATCTGACGATTTAGGGCCTGCAAGCTAAAAAGTTGATTTCTTAGGTGTGCGGCTTGTTCAAAATTTTTAGCTTTGGCGGCGGTTTTCATATCCTTTTCGATTTCCCGTACCAATGCTACCCGGTTTCCCCGTAGATACTGCATCAATCGGCTTAGGTTGGCACGATAATCGGATAAACTAGTTCGACCTTCTTCTAGACCTGGGTCTAGGCCCAGATGATAGTGCAAGCTAGCCCGCTTTTGGCCTATTGGTTTTTTGGTAGCATACGGAAACGCTCGCCGCAGGTACCGCAAGGCCTTTTTAACCGCAAAACCATTTAGATACGGCCCAAAGTATTCGGCTCCGTCGTCCAAGGGACGTCGGACCAACTCAACAGTTGGATATTCACTTTTATAATCAATCCTGACATAGCTTAGGCTTTTATCATCGCGTAGCATGATATTAAAACGCGGCTGATATCTACGAACAAGCTCGGCCTCTAAAAATAGGGCGTCGGCCTCGCTTTCTAGCTCGGTCCAATCAACGTCGGAAATTTCTTTAATCATAGCGGCAGTTTTCGCGTCAGCGACCCTGAGCGCAGTCGAAGCCTGAAAATACTGTCTAACTCGGTTGCGCAAATTAGCAGCCTTGCCAACATAAATAATTTCACCGTTTTTATCTTTATGAAAATAAACCCCCGGCCGATTGGGAAGCTTATCAATCTTTGATTTAAGGTTTTTATTCACTTTTGGATACGCCAATTACGCGGTTTAAATGGAGGTGATCCTTGCAGTAGGTTTTTGTACCACTAGAGCACTTTGAACAAGCCAAAATAAGGTCATTGCAAGCAGTAATTCCACAATTTTCGTAGTTTGATGTCTGGGCACCGCAAAGAGAACATATGCCAATGTCTTTACTGCTATCAGAAAAAGCAATGCTCATACGTTTATCAAAAACATACATCTTGCCTTCCCACAAACCGTCATCTTTAAATTCCTCGCCGTACTTTGAAATGCCACCTTCTATTTGGTATACCTCAGAAAATCCTCGATTTTTCATAAGCGCCGAAAGAACTTCGCAACGAATCCCTCCGGTGCAATAAGTGACTATTGGTTTGTTTTTTAGCTTTTTCATTTCTGGTTTTTCGAGTTCTTTAATAAAGTCCTTTGTAGTCCGCGTCTCGGGGATAACAGCATTTTTAAATTTACCAATCGCTGCTTCGTAGACATTACGACCGTCCATAAAGACAACCTGTTTACCTTTTTCTTTGACAAGCTTGTGTACTTGTTGTGGTTTTAAGTGTTTACCACCGCCAACAATCCCTTCTTTACCAACCTTTAACTCCTCTGGCACACCGAAAGACACGATTTCATCTCTAACTTTAATCGATAGTCTAGGAAAATCCTCGGCACGACCGTCGCTCCACTTCCAAGTGATTCCCCCCAAGCTAGAATGAGCATTCATAGCCCTGGTGTAATGCTTTAGACTTGTTAGATCACCGCCAAGTGTGCCATTAATGCCGTGCTTGCTTATTAAAATCCGGCCTTTTAAGCCTAGTTTTTCGCATAGCGCTCTTTGCCAAAACATAATCGTTTCGGTGTCGATAATCGGCACGAATTTATAAAATAATATTATTTTTTCCATCTCATCTAACAGCCTAACGGGGAACAAAAAGTTTGCCAACGGATTGATGTTGCCACTAGGCTAAGGTTTTTAGTTCTGGTTCTGTTTTTCTTGGTTGAAGGCCGGTTTTTCGCCAGTGGTATCTTCGCCATCTTCGGTAGCTTCGCCTTCAGTGCCCTCAGCGCCTTCTTCGAGCTCAGCGGCAGCCTCGGCGGCTTCGTCTTCTTCGGAAATTTGAGCCTTGGTTTCTACAACCGTTGCAATAGGGTGGTCGGGCTCGGTCAAGATTGTTATACCGACAGGCACAACCAGGTCTTCTACAGTTATTTTGTCACCTAGTTCTATAAGTTTGGTAGCGTCTACAACTAACTCATCGACCAGATCCTTAGGCAGGGCTTCTATTTCTACGTGATCAAGCTGATGTAATACCATCAGGCCGACTTTTTCGGCTGGGATATCGCCCTCTAGACGAATTGGGATTTCGGCTTCAACTTTTTCGTCCTGGCGAATGGCCTGAAAAACTATGTGCTGTAAACGGCGACGAACCGGGTTAAAATGCGCATCTTTTATTAGAGCCAGGAAGTCTTGTGAACCGACTTTTAGCTGCACTGGGTGGTGCTTGCCGGC
>JAYSLE010000065.1:0-17445 GCA_043725845.1 Candidatus Saccharimonadota bacterium | reverse complement strand
GGTTCATGTTGTGTAGGATAGGAGTGCCTGGACGATTGTGTTTGGCTAGTTTTTGAAGCTTACCCAGATTAATCACTAAAAGCGTATTTTCTCGACTTAAAACAGGACTCTTTGCATTTAAGAAATAATCTAATGCGTCACCTGCTACAGTCAGCTGGCCCTGGTATTTTTCGGAAAAAGAATCCAGTAAAATCTGGGTCTCGCTGTTGCGACCAAGATCGCCGGCTAGCAGTACCCCGTCGGCCCAGCTGGCGGCTTCTAGTAAAGAATCCAGGGCTTGGCGGCTAAAGCTGCCACTGGGAGTGCTAGGCGCAAATTCGGTCTCGGCAAAGTGCTTGCCAAGGGTTTTTTGCAGGGCGGCGGGTAAAAGAACCTTGGTTGTACCAATTCCGGCTTTGATTGCCGCACTATAGGCCGTGGCTGGTGCCGCAAAACCATTGGCATCACCGCCGACAATTAACAGTTTGCCGGCTTGGCGCTTGTTTTCCGGCCGGCTCCATAGCAAGTCCGGAAAAAGCGGTTTATCGAGCGTTTGTCTTAACCAGTTGTTATTTTCCATCTTGTCTTCCCCGCTTCCTTGGCCTAATTATAAATGTTTTAGAATCAAATCAACATACGGCGCTGGGTTGATCCACCAGTCTTCGTGGCCACCCCCGACATTTATCAATCGGTATTTAGCAGTTTGGGGTAATATTTTTTGGATATCAGGATGGCAAAAACCGTCTAGCTCATTTCTTATCATGATTACGCCAGACGGGTCTGATGGTAGGTTGAATCTTAGTTTCGAGCGTTTTCGCAGGCCGCTGAAAGTGTAGGGTGCTCTTAACGTGGCATAGTAGGCCGCGTGGATCGAGCGCTTGAGCCACCAGATAAAACCTTTTTTTTGTTTCGCTTCATGCCGTAGATTATTCGTCAGGCTTTTTATGACTGATTTGCCCGGCCAATAGGGTATGCCGATAAGAATTACTCTTTTGGCTTCCATTTTCGCAGGTAGCATAAAACAGCCCAACGAGTGGGCAACCACTACATCAGCTTTTCGAGTGTCATTCATCACATCGAAGCCTTTCGAGTTCAGGAGTTTTTCAAATTGCTTTGTATGCCAGGGTCCTTCTGACCAACCATATCTGAAGGCGACGGTTTTCATACATCTAGTTCGATGCTAATTGGGCAATGGTCCGAACCCATGGCCTCGGGGTGTATTTGGGCGGTTTTGATCTTACTTTTTAAACTGGCTGACACCAGAAAATAGTCTATCCGCCAGCCCACATTACGTTCCCTAGCGTTAGCCCAGTGGGTCCACCAGGTGTAGTGGCCATTGCCTTTTGTAAACAGGCGAAAAGTGTCCAAAAAGCCGTGGTCTATCAACCCCTGGAATCCTGCCCGCTCTTCGTCGGTAAAACCACGTTTGCCAACGTTTTCTTTTGGCCTGGCCAGATCATCTTCAGTGTGGGCAACGTTAAGGTCGCCGCAAAAAACCACTGGCTTAGTTTTTTCTAAATCTTGGCAATAGGCTAAGAAAGCCTTATCCCAAGCTTGGCGTATAGGCATGCGGGTAAGATTGTCTTTGGTGTTTATGGTATAAACGCCAACTACAAAAAACTTATCAAACTCGGCGGTTATTACCCGCCCTTCTTTGTTGGGGTCGCCGTAAGTATCGCCGTGAACTTTATACTTAGCGATGATATTTTCCGGTAAACCGTTCATGACTTTAAGCGGTTTTATTTTAGTAAAAATAGACGTCCCACTGTAGCCTTTTTTCTCGGCTGAGTTCCAAAATTCTTGATAGCCGGGTATAGCTACCGGCGATTGGTCTTGCTGAGCTTTGGTTTCTTGGAGTAGTAAAACATCCGGCTGATATTTGGCAAAAAATGGCTCAAACAGGTTTTTGTTATGAACCGCCCGGATTCCGTTAACGTTCCAAGAATAAATTTTCATCCTATCTGCCTTTCAATGTCGCGTTGTTGCTGACGTTTTTTAAGAGTTTCGCGTTTATCATAGTGCTTTTTCCCTTTTCCTACAGAGATACGTAGCTTAATATAACGGCTCTGAGTAAGAAGTTCCAGCGGTACGATGGTTCGGCCGTTTTGTTTTTCGGCTACTAATTTATCAATTTCGCTACGCTTGGCGAGCAGCTTGCGACTGCGGCTTTTGATGTCCTCGTTTATTGGTACCCCGCTACTGCCAATTATTTGGGCGTTAATCAACCACAGCTCGTTATCTTTAACTGTTACATATGCGCCCTGAAGTTGACCATGACCTAGCCGTAGTGACTTTGTCTCGGCACCGGTGAGTTGCAAACCCACCACCAAAGAATCACCCAGCTCGTAATCAAAGCGGGCACGGCGGTTGGATATGCGTTTAGTGTCTCGAGGTTTCTTAGCCATAACACCTTATATTTTACGCTAAAACGCTAATTATTTCTGAACGAGCTTCTGGTTTTGGACATTGGCTTCGGTGACGGCCTGTTTAACCACATTCCAGACGCTGGGGTCGCCCTTTGTGACTTTAAGCCAATACCACCATTCGGCACCCCAAAGGTCTATGGTGCGCATGCCTGTGGCCTCTCCGTAAGCAATGCGGGTTTTCATGCGCTGAGGGCTCATAGACTTATATTGCTCGGGCACTGATATCTGGGTAATGAGCAGCCCATTAGGTGTCCAAGGTTCGGCTTGTAACTCGTGGATTATCATATCTTTACCGCTCAGCATTTCCTCGTATCCGGCCAGTGATGCATAAAACCATGATGGCAGCGGATACTCAAAATAGCGATGAGTAAATGTAGCATCCCAGACACGCTTATATACCGATATAGCAAACTCGTCGGGTGTTGGTTGGCCGATGGGTATGCCCACCCAGTTGTCGCTGCGGCTAACTATAACGTGGTGGTTAGGGTCTGTTTGCTTAACCATTTTAAATTCACTAACCAACCGCTGGCGGTCAAAATCCTTACATTCACCAAAAACACTCAGGAAAAACTCGTTTTCTAGTTCGTAATCACCCAAAGCGGGGTTGGCCTTGTATCTATCAACTACCGCGGTAATAAACTTGTTTAGTTGCGGCTGCCAAACACTTTTTGGCTCGTTGGCGGCCCAGTCTGGCACATGGCATTCTGGCCAGCGTGGTTGGCGCAGACCAATGGCCAAACTTACCTTAGCGCCGTAGTGATTAGCCATGGCGAACTGCCAGTCTAGATCCGAAAAATCGTAAGTTCCCGATGTTTTTTCTATAGTGCTCCAATAACCAACCAGCCGAAGTTGTTTCATTCCTAAATCACCTAAAATTCCGTCCAGGGCTTGGTGCGGGTCAAGCCCAAAACTAGAGGCATAATCGGATATAAATGTGGTGCCTAGCACTAAGGGTTGGTTTTTGTGCTTATGAATGTACCATTGTCCGACGGCAAACATGGCCCCAAACCACAAAATAAACAAAACAATAATACTAGTAGCAAGTTTTCGCCATTTTGAACCGGCCCATAGCTTTTTCCACAGAATCGAAGCAATTTTGTTCGATGTTCTGGAGCTAGGCTTAAATCTGCCCTTCACATGACTCGATTTTTTCGGCATAAAATGCTATCCTTTAAGACAATGTTTGCTAACAAAAAAATGACGCTTACGCTTAGTTTAGTTATACCAGTCTTTAACGAAGAAAACCACATCGAGGCCTGCCTAAACGCCGTTATTGGCCAAACAGTAAAACCTCTCGAAGTAATAGTGGTAGATAACAATTCTGCTGACCGTACACTGGAACGAGCCCGCCAGTATCCTTTTGTTAAAATTATTAAAGCCAAGAAGCAAGGTGTGTTGCACGCCCGTAACCGAGGCTTTAATGCCGCTACTGGCCAGCTTATTGGCCGGATAGATGCCGACACAATTTTACCGCCGCGCTGGGTAGAAACGGTGCTTGCTGCCTTTGAGGATAGTTCGGTGGCCGCAGTAACTGGCCCGGTAGATTATTACGATATGCCCCTGGCCGGTATTAACCATCAGTTCGATCATTTAATGCGCACCTCTATCTATAACTGGTCGCCCAAAAGTCCATTTTTGTTTGGCTCTAATATGGCTATTACCAAAGATGCTTGGCAATCTATCAAATCTCAGCTCTGCCTAGATGGCTATATGCACGAGGACCTAGATTTAGCTGTGCATTTGTACAAAGCCAGCCAAAAAATTGTTTATTCCAAAAAAATGCTATCTGGTGTTTCTGGCCGCCGCTATAACGATGCCCCCGCCCACTTTTACAAATACATGTCAATGTACCGGCAAACTTATCTGCGCCATGGCTTACACAGTCTGGCGATTTACTCGGCTACCGGCATCTACTTTTTTGGCTATGTAGTTATTCACCCTTGGCTGAATGTTTGGTACGGACTTTACGGTGCGCTTAGGCCGGTTATGCCGTTAACCCGGGCTTCTCGTAAAAACCCAATGAGCAGTTAACTTAGATTTATTTATATTCGGTTTGTTGACGGCCATTAGATTCTACTAACACCTTACAATCGGTCCATAGGCCCCTGCCATTTTGTTTTGCCGCTTGCTGATAACTTTTAAATTCGTCGGTTTTACTAAATGGAAACTGGGTATAGGCAAAAGCGTAGCCATTTTGGATAAGTTGGGCCTCTACCAAGGTGTTATCTGGCAGGTATATATAGCGCAGTAACCGGCCATAGCGATCGCGGTTGGTGTCCAGCGGGTCGGCCTGTAAGCGAACACTGTTAGTGCCGATTAAACTTTTAGTGTAAGCCGCGGCTTTCTCGCCGTAGCACTGCACGGGTGTGTTGGGCTTATGAGTTTCGGGCGTATCTACGCCAATAAACCGAACTGTCTCTACGCTGCCGTTCATATTTACGGCAATAGTATCACCGTCTACAAAATGATTAATGCTATATAGCCCCGGCTGGCTTTTTTCGGCTTTTTGAATACCATTTTTAAGCAGATCCGACCTAGAAAGCAGTAGAAGTATAGCAACAACCAGTACCAAGAAAGAAATTAGCATTAACAGATTAAAAAATCGCTTCCGTCGTTCCATAGCCGCTAATTATACAACAAAAAATTGCTCGCCGGCCTAAGGACCTATCATATACTAACCCATATGCCGGGGTTTAGGGGAAGGTTAAAAAGAGGGAGTGAAACTGTTCCGAGCAGTTCTTTTGAGCATAAGCAATTTGGGGACATGTCCGAAATTGTCCCCGTTTATCTTGATCAAATAAACATTGCTCCTCAAATGAGACAACAATTTGATAAACAGGGTCTAGAGGATCTTGCGCATTCAATTGTTCGAGAAGGTCAACTACATCCGGTATTTATTATGGACATGGATGCCGAGTTGGCCGAAAAATATACTGGCTATATGAACGAATGCTGGAATGGCAAAGTTGATTTTCGAGACTTTGTTATGAATCCCGATGGCCGATATTACATACTTGCTGCCGGTGAAAGACGGATACGCGCCATGAAAATTATAGCTGCACGTGAAAACGAATTTTACGACGCACGATGTGTCATAAGGCAGCCTACGAATTCTGCAGAGATAATTAGTTTGCAAGTCGCAGAAAATATCCACGAAGCACCATCGGCGCTGCAATACGCAAAAAGCATTCGTCAAGCATTTTTTATTGGCAAAAAAGAAGGTTTGTATAATAATTTGCAGGATTTTTTGCCATATTCACCAAAAAAAGAAGAAGCGACTCGTGATGCTCTAAGGTTTTTTGAACTTCCTCATCAAGTTCAACAATTGGTCGAAGGCGGTGCGCTTACCTATTCATTGGCTTTAGAGCTGGTGCCTTTACTACGGGCCGGATACGGCTATTATGCCCAGACTCTTACCAGTACGAAAGATAAAGAAGCGGACCCCACTTTTGTTACGGACGAACATATTTATAGAACCGCCCAGGAAAGGGTCTACGATAAAGCAGTGATGATAATTGGCAGGATGAATAGCACTAGGCCTGGCGAAAAACGTTGGCGCACATCCGATGCCGTGAAGCATATCAGAGGTGTTATAGAGTCTATGGATCCTAGAATATTAACTTTAGATAACTTGGTTTTGCGCAGCGAGGCAGACTTAAAAGCAATTTGGCAGGCTGGAGAGGATAGGCGATTAAAATCACTGACTAGAGTTGCAGAGGAACTTAACAACACACTAAGCGTTCTTACGGAAGCTGGGGTACAGCTATCTTTTGGGATGCCCGAAGATGGCCTTGATCTAATTGAAGCTGAACGTCAGGGCGTATTGATTATCTGATTTTTCCATTAAAAGCTTAGTCGACTTGTCAATTATGTTGTGGAATAAACCATAAGCGATCCTATAGTGGTCGTCAAGTCTACCTCAAACTGTAAAAAGAACAAATTTTGTCAATAAAAAAGATAACAACAAGTTATCTTATGGGTCTACAATTCGACTTAGGTACTAAACAAACATTTGTGGAGGGGAAAAATGCTGGCTGAGCTACTCAGACCAAACCTAAATCAGCGGGTGGCGGTTTTAGAGTTACCCGAAGAGCCCCAGTCTGATTTATTGCCAGAAACTGACCCAGCACTGCCCACTCCCCAACTTTATCAAGACTTATTAGACCGATTACCAAATCAGGAGCCAGACCTGCGTTCGGCTCTTGGCGAAGAACTACCTTCTTTATCCGATCAAATAGCTTTTAGAGATCAAATGGCCAACAGCGGTACTAATCTTGGCCGCTTGGCCTCCAAAGTTACATTAACTACTACCGGCTGCTGGACCCGGCGGCTATATCGAAATAGCGAAGGCTACATGCAGGTAATAAATCCGGAGAATTACGGATTTATAGTGCGTGATGATAGCTGGTACAAGAAAGCCGGCATTACGCTTCATAGGCTGGCTTTTATTTTGTGCGCTATCGAGCACCCTTCTGCATTGCCAGATACAGAAGACCTTGACATAGAATATGTAAAGGCTAACATGGCTCTGCCACCGGGTACCGATGTTGATCACCAATGCCGTAACACTGCATGTGGCAACCCTACTCATACTCGGGCCATGGGTAATCGTCAGAATAATGAGCTAAAAAGACAAGCACAAGGATTAGAGTCTGCTTTATTCGCCGGCCAAATGATGATTGGTCCAATTGGTCTAGATTGGCTAGACGAGAGAGTAGCGGCTGCCAAGTCCGAAGACACTGGTCTGTTGATTGCTACGCGCCAAGGTCCCTACCGTGTATTCAAGGCTGACGATCAGCCAACGGCTACATATGCTAAACGCGAGCCAGACCCAGCCTTTGATGCCCTGCCCCAACCAGCACCCGATCGCCGAAAATTCAAATCACGAGCTAAAAAGCCTGCTATTCTTCCCGGTCAGCAAGGTCTGATAGCTGCCTAAAAATCGATACCTTTATTTGCTAGGTATTTTTTGTCAAAATGATGGCGGATTTTGGTCATGTTTGTGGCAATATCGGTTAGTTGCAGCAAATCGTTTGGAAAATCCCGGCCGGTCAAACATAGGCTTGTTTTTGGGTGCTTGTTTTTAATTAACTTCTTAAAATCGGCCTTAGAGATTAACTTATTGTGCAAGGCATTGTTAATCTCGTCGCAAATTACCAGGTCAAACTTGCCGCTAGTAGCAGCCTTGAAAGCTTTGTTGTAAGTATCTTGGGCAGCTTTTTTGTGCTGGGCCGGGGTAACATCTTTAGCACTTAGTGCACCGGCGTTATAAAAACCTTTGCCGCCCTTGTAAAACAGCAACTTGCTTTTATAAAGAGGCTGTATTTGATCGATAAAATCATGCTCACCGACGTTCCAGTGCTTAATAAACTGGATAAAAGCTACCCGCCAATCACTGCCTAGTGCCCTAGCCATCAAGCCCACGCTGGCGCTGGTCTTGCCCTTGCCTTCGCCGGTGTAGACAAGTACAACTGATTCTTTGGTTTTGTAATCTTCAAACGCCATTGGAGCTTAATTGTACACCGACACTAAATACAGCGTATGCAGTAAAAATTAAAACACTACGGCTGTGCTTTAAACTAGCTTATTGGCGCGCAGAGCTAGGTCTATGCTTTGGCGGTCAAAGCCTAAGATCACTTCGTCGCCGATCTCGATAACAGGAATGCCGGCCTGGCCGGTTTTTTCTACTATCGTCTTAGCTCCATCGGGGTCTTTCTCGACGTCTATATCAGTAAACGCCACTTTTTTTGATGTTAGGTATTGTTTGGCCATGTGGCAAAAAGCGCACCACGGCGCACTATAAACAACAACTTTTGCTTTATCGCTCATATCTATAACAAGTATAGCAAACCCCTAAGAATGTCTATTCTACAGCGACCCGGGATATTGCTTTTTGCATTAATCGTATTATAGTTATCGCTATAGTTAAATTAACGGGAGGTTTTAACAATAATGTTTGATAAAGCAAAGGCTGCACCGGTGGTAGCAGAATTTTTTGGCACGGGTTTACTGGTGTCGATGGTTTTGGTACTTAGTAACACCACAGCAGTTTCATATTTCATAGCCACGAGTGCTGCGCTGACTTTGGCAGCTATCACCATGATGTTTGCTTCGATTTCTGGTGCTCACGTTAACCCAGCTGTAACTTTTGGTATGTGGACGGCCCGCAAGCTTGGCACTATCCGCGCCCTTAGTTATGTTGCTGCTCAACTGTTAGGAGCTTTGGCTTCTTGGCAGCTATATCAGTACCTTACTAACCGACCATTGGCCGCTAAGAGCGTTACTTTTGATACTCGTGTCTGGGTAGCAGAACTAGTTGGCGCCGCCATTCTTAGTTTCGGCGTAGCCGCAGCTATTGGCAAAGGTCTAGATGCTCTAAGTTCAGCTTTGGCAGTCGGAACAGCCTTTTTTGCAGCGATTGTTATTGCCTCTACTGCGTCGGCTGGGTACATCAACCCGGCTGTAGCTCTTGGCCTACGCAGCTGGAGCTCAGTTTACGTACTAGGACCTCTGGTAGGTGGTTTAGTGGGAGTCAACTTGTACTACATGCTGTTCGAAGCTGGGTCGGGAAAGAGCTTTACAAGAAGTTTTTCTAGAAGCAGCTCCAAGAAAAAGAAATAAGTATTTAGCAAAAAGTAAAAAGCAAAATGTAAAAGGGACGCGGCGAGATTAGCCGCGTTCTTTTATTAGGCCGGCTTCAAAATCTCTTACACCGTAGATACTTGGTTTATAACCAGAGATATCCGGGAAGTCTAGGGTGGTGATGTGCTGCCACACGCTTGCGATAAGTTTTTTAAGTTCGACCTGTTCTTTATCGTCGTAAACTAGCTCTAGGCTAACGATGTTACCCGCGGCATTTGGCTCTACAAACTCCAACAGGCCTTTTTCTACCTTATAACCAGTAAAGGTATGTGAGCTTTCGACTAGCATCTTATATATCATCAATTGTTGGCGATATTTATGTAGTTTTAAAATGTTAGATTGCCAGCGGTCGTGAGCTTTGCCAGTTTTATAATCCACAACTGTGATAGTCTTTGATTTTTTATCTATAACCAGTTTGTCTATCTTGCCGGACAGGTGGGCAGAGCCTACAAACACCCCCTCACCACGGAAGTTATGTTCAAACACGTCTGATGTATTAAAGCTGGCTCGGCGCTTGGCTAGAAAGGCGCCTAGGGCTTCGTGGCCGCGCTCTAACAGCAGTTCTTGGTCATTGGGCGCCAATCTTTGAGTTGCTAAACGTTCGCTGTAGAAAGTCGTTATTCTATCTAGACTTGGCAGCTTGGATTCGCGGGCGTTGGTGTCGTGTATCCATCTGAGTGTGTCGTGAATGGTCGTGCCAAAACTGGCGCTAGGACTCTGCCCTTTTGGAAAGCGCAGAATGGTATTTAGGAAAAATTGTTCTGGGCCACCGTGCTCTACATCAATAAATTGATTAAGGTGGGTCGGGCTTAACTGGTAGCGCTCCAGCACCGGCTCCAGTAAATTGGCTAGTCTAGGTTTAAAGGGTGGGATATGACGTAGATGCCAGTAATTTTGTAAATCTTCGGCACTGACCGGCTGATCAGTATTTTTGGCCTGAATCCCCTCTAAGCCGCTTTGGCTGGCTAGATATTTAAGCGGTCGAGTCGTCCGCCCGTCCATAGTTTTTGCATAACTACTTAAGAAAAGATGGGTTTTGGCCCGGGTAATAGCCACATACAGCAGGCGCAGACGTTCATCGTCGCTAGCCCCCAAGTACCGGATAAAGGCCAGGTTTGGTGGCAAACTAATGTTGCTGCCCTGACTTCGGCTGGCGCTTCCCCACACTTCGTCCTGGGCAGCTAAGATAAATACGGCCTGGAATTCCCGGCCTTTGGCTTGGTAAGCAGTCATAAGATTCACAGCTAGCTTGGATTCGTAGTGTGGACTAGTGTTCAGGATATTAATTTGGCTGGTGTGGTGGGCATCTATAAAACTTATAAAATCGGTTAGGCTAAACGGCTTAGTCTTTTCCCGGCGCCAAGCCCTAAGCCGTCCACGCAGCACGCTCAAATCGCCGAGTAGCTCCAGATACTTGGTGTCTTTGACTTTTGTAAGCGCAAAATAATGTTCAAAAAGCGGGCTTCTGATGGGTAGTTTATAGTCCTTAACATCGTCTTTTGAAACTCCTGTTAGTAAGTCCAGCTGCTGTTCTAGCGTTGTTAGACTTAGCAGGTCTTTAATCCTGAGGAAAAACTCCACAATCGGTCTAGCGAGCGGCTCGGCTAAGAGACTATTTGTCCAGTTGTCGCGGGTTTTATCTGCCTGCCAGCTTATTTGCCAGATTAGCTCGGTTGGTAACCCCCAAAAATCATAACTTAAAACTTCTGGCCACAATGAATTGACGGCTGACTGGTTACGCTCATTTAGGGCAATTACCAAGCGGCTCATTTGCTCGAGTTGCCGGATTATGGGTTTATCTAGCACGTTTTCGCGCTTTTCGTAGCGCACTGGTAGGTTCTGGGCGGCTAAATACGGCAGCAGAGGGATTAAGTAGCGGTGTTTGGGGGCTAATACCGCAATCTGATCTGGGCTGATGCGTTCCTTTACGACTAGCTGCTTAATTTGTCCGGCTACCCAAGCGTACTGAGCGGCGTCACTGATGAACTCACTGTGGATAATTGTCGCCCGTTTGGGCAGGTCCGTGGACGCCTCCTTTAGTATTTTAGTTACGCCCTGAAATTGCTCGTGTAGGCGCTGGGCAATCTGCCCACTAATGTTGTAAGCCACGTCCAGGATTTCGCGGTGCGAGCGGTAGTTTTCACGTAAGCTAATCACTCTTACGTCCCTGTACATATGTGCAAAGGTGGCCATGTTGGCGTGGTTGGCGCCTTGAAATGCGTAAATAGCTTGATCGTCGTCACCGACTGCCAGAACGTTGGGCCGACCTTCGTTGACCGGGTTATCAGTTAGCAGCTCGACGATTTTAAGCTGGGCAGGATTGGTATCTTGGAACTCGTCTAACAAGATATATTGGTACTGCTCAGCAAGGGTAAACTTAAAATCTGGGTGCGCTTGTAGAGCGTCAATGGCCCGCAAAATCATATCGTCGTAGTCGTAAAGCCCTCGCTTTGCCAAAAGCTCTTGGTATAGACTGTATATTTCGCCAGCAGCAGCAATTTTTTGGGTTACACTATCGCCAGCCAAAATAAACTGACCTACTTCGTCTTTGGCCAACCATACATTCTTCCATGCCGTAATAGGCTTAGTCTTACCGCTTTCAGCACTCAGCTTTAAGCTTTCAGCCAACTCTTCCAGGCACATTTTCTTAAGGCTTACTACGTTTGGGTAAGTTTTGGCTGGGACGCTCCCAAGCTTGGCGTTTAGTCGTTCGAATAAAGCCGGGCTATTTTTATCAATTCTAGAAAAGTCTTTCAGGGTATCCGTAACTTCTTTGGAGGCTCTTGTAATGTAGGCTTTGTTAGCTCTGGCAATGGCTTGTACGTCCTTAGGTTTTAGTAATGCCCGCTTGCAATCACTCATAAATGCTCGTAGATCTTGTGCGTAGGTATCGGCCGATTTTAAGGGGTTACTGTAAGGTGCAGCGGCTAGAATTTCGCGTATTAGACTATCAGCACCTAGTTCGTCAATCGGCTGGTGGTCGTAACTGCCAGCATATTCGGGGTAGCGGCGCAGCAACTCGCTGCCAAAAGCATGGTAAGTACTTATTTGAACGTCGTAGGCGGCTTGGCCTAAAAAACTAGTTAAACGCTCTCGCATGGCACTCACGCCGGACTCGGTAAACGTTAGGCATAAAATATTTTGCGGCAAGGTATCGGTATTTTCTAAAATATAGCCGACCCGGGTGGTTAGTAACTGCGTCTTACCTGTTCCTGGCCCGGCTATCACCAATACTGGCCCATCAATAGCTTCTACAGCTTTTCTTTGCTCGGCATTCAGCTGAGCCAGTGCACTCTTAAACTCTCTGTCCATCTCCTTATTATCGCATGCGGTCCCATAAATACACTCCAACCTGATGGCTAGTGCCGGTCAACGCTATACTTACTGGATATGGAAGTTTCTGATTTTGATTTTGAGCTGCCCAAGGATTTGATTGCCCAGATTCCGGCTAAGCCGCGGGATCATTCCCGGTTGTTGGTTTATGATCGAAAAGCCGAGAAAATAACAGATGATTATTTCTATAATCTGGATAAATATCTACCAAACGATACGAGCTTAGTTTTGAACGATTCCAAGGTAGAAAAGTGCCGGCTTAGATTCGGGACTACCGAGATATTTGTGATCAAAACTGTCAATCCGATTACTGTCGAGGCTCTAGTAAAGCCCGGAAAAAAATTTAAACTTGGCCAAACCCAAAGCATTAGTCTTTTGCAGGGTTCAACCCTGCAGGTTGAAACGCTGGCGATTGACGATAGCGGGATTCGTACACTTAAACTCGGTTTGCCGATCAATAGCCCAAAGCTTGATGCGCACCGCCTGACTCCTCTGCCCCCGTATATTGAGCAAAACGAGAGCCTAGCTGACGAATATCAGACAGTCTATGCTAATCTGGCGGGCAGCAAGGCCGCGCCAACCGCGGGCCTACATTTTACGGATAAACAATTAAATGAATTAGCGAAAAAGCATGAAATTATTAAATTAACACTGCATGTAGACCTAGGTACTTTTGCCCCAGTTAAATCCGAGAATATTGCTCAGCACAAACTACACAGCGAGGAGTTTGTGCTGTCGGATTCGTCAGCCAAACTGTTAAATAGAGCCAGTCACATTACTGCAGTTGGCACCACTAGCACCAGGGTTCTAGAGAGCGTTGGCAGACCGTTTAATAAAAAATCTGGCTCAACGCATATCTTTATTACTCCGGGCTATAAATTTAATGCTGTTGATTCGCTGATTACTAATTTTCATCTGCCAAAATCTAGCCTGCTAATGCTGGTATCGGCGTTTCTTGGCTCAACGGAAGAGATGCATCGTATATACGCGCATGCCATCAAAAACCAATACCGCTTCTATTCTTTTGGTGATGCGATGCTGATTCTATAAAGACTTTAGCGTTTTTTGGAGCTAGTGGGCGTAGGCAGTAGAAAAAGTATAAAACTTACCCAAGTTAGCAAAGCAACCCAAGCAGTAAAAGCCAAAGCGCCGTAGGTTTCTATACGCTTTTCGGCCTGTTTTAGTGATTGACCGGTGATAATAAATCCAGCGTTATCACCTGTGCCATAAGTTACTATGCGAGTTGCCACACGCACCCCTGATTGCGGCTGCCAAGTAACTCGGTCTGTGCTATGTGCTTTGGTGTAGTCAAAGACGCCACTTGGCGGCAGTGGGGTCTGGCCGTTTAGAGTAGCCGAGCTAGCCAGTACATGTTGAGAACTATCGGTAACGATGGTGAATACCGATGAATCGGAGCCGAGATCGGTTTTTAGACTAGGGACAACATCTGATGGCTGTTCCCCGCTCTCTAGCAATTTTTGGGCCGTTTGAGCAGTGGTTAGGGGTAAATCATCAGCTCCAAGGCGTGCCGATTGCTGAGCCATTGTATAACCCGCTCCTAGCACTAAGGTCGATGCACCAACAACCGCTAACCAGGTTCTAAATTCTGGTTTATTGAGTAATTTCTTCATTCCATATATATTTTAGCAAATCTGCTAATTCTTGCACGTCACTACTGCTTGCACGTTGTTTTTTTGTCACGTAAGCTTAAGCTTGATGGACCAATTTACTGCGTCTTTGAAACAAAAAGGTTTTAGCGGTGATGTTGATGTCAGCGAGGCTACTCGAGCAGCCTACAGCCACGACGCCTCATTATTTGAGCTAGTTCCACAGATAGTGGTCTATCCGAAAGATCAAACCGATCTGGAAAAGCTGGTAACTACTGTTAACGAATACCGCGTAGCGATTCCCTCTTTAAGCTTAACGGCTCGATCGGCTGGCACAGACATGTCTGGTGGTTCGATAAGTGAATCTGTTCTGGTCGATTTTAGGCGTTATTTTACCAAGATTGAAGAAGTTTCCGAAAACGGTGCACATCTGCAGCCAGGTGTTTTATATAAGGATTTTGAAAAGGTTAGCTTAACCTACAACAACGCCCTATTACCCAGCTTTCCGGCCAGCCGTGAATTAGCCAGCGTAGGTGGTATGGTGGCCAATAACTCCGGTGGCGAAAAATCACTAGAGTTTGGTAAAACCGAGAATTTTGTGACCGAGCTAAAAGCTACACTCAGTGATGGTAAAAACTATACTCTAAAACCTTTGCAAACGGCCGAGCTACAAGCCAAAATTAAACAAACAGATTTTGAGGGCCAAATCTACAAACAGATGTTTGATTTGTTAGATAAAAATTACGAACAAGTTAAAGCCGCCAAACCCAATGTTAGTAAAAACTCCACAGGCTACAACTTATGGGATGTTTGGGATCGCCAAAGTGGTGTATTCGATCTAACAAAGCTTTTTGTTGGCAGCCAAGGCACCCTGGGGTTGGTTAGCGACATTCGGCTCAGGCTTATTCATGAACCGCTGCACTCCGGAGTGTTAGTGCTGTTTATGAAAAATATCGACAACCTGGGCGAAATTATAAATGCCGTGTTGCCACACAAACCGGCCAGCTTTGAGGCATTCGATAACTATACACTGATGTTATCTATAAAATTCTTTCCGTATTTTAGAAAGACACTGGGCTGGAAAGGTTTGTTTAAGTTGGGTCTACAGCTTTTGCCGGACGCCCTGGTATTGATGCGCGGTATTCCCAAGATGGTGCTCCTGGTAGAGTTTACCGGCGAAACACCAGAGTTGGTGGCCCAGAAAATCAAAGACATGCATGCCGGTGTGGTCAATTTTAAACTAGAAGCAGTAGAAGAAGATTCTACTGAGGCCAAAGCCTGGAAATTTCGCATTATGCGCCGCGAAAGCTTTAATTTACTGCGCAAAAAAGTTCACGATAAGCACACCGCGCCGTTCATTGACGATTTGGTAGTTCCCCCACCCCATTTGCCAGAATTTTTACCGCAGCTGCGGGCCATAATCAAAAAATACGATCTTATGGCAACGATTGCTGGGCATATGGGCGATGGCAACTTTCATGTGATTCCGCTGATGAAAATAGAAGACCCCAAAGAGCGCGCAAAGCTGCTACCAGCAATGAAAGAGGTCAACGAACTAGTACTAAGCTATAAGGGGTCTCTATCCGGCGAACATAACGACGGCATGATCCGCGGTCCGTGGCTAGAGACTATGTACGGCAAAGAGGTTACCGATTTATTCCGCCAAACCAAAAAAATATTTGATCCCAGTAACATCTTTAATCCTCACAAAAAGACCGACGCAACCTGGGAGTTTTCAATGTCCCATATTCGCGAAAAGTTCTAACGTACACCCCCGCACCATAAGAAGAACTGCTATAGTATAGATAAGCGGGATGATGAGCAGGAAAAATAAACTTACCCTTATCGTTGGGCTTGGTGTAGCGATGTTGGTGTTAGCCACGATTTATTTACGTGGACACGATATTGCCGTACTAAGTCCCAGTGGTCATATTGGGCTTAAAGAAAAACACCTTATTGTTCTGGCCACTCTCCTAGCGCTTCTGGTCATTGTGCCGGTCTATATTTTGACTTTTTTTATAGCCTGGAAGTACCGCGAGGGCAATAAATCGGCCCGCTATACCCCCGACTGGGATCACAACTTAGCGCTTGAAACCACTTGGTGGCTTATACCGTCGGCGATCATTGTTGTTCTTTCGGTTATTACCTGGAACAGTTCACATCAGTTGGACCCTTTTAAGCCAATAGCATCTGATGTGCCACCAATCACCGTTCAAGTTGTTGCTCTGCAGTGGAAGTGGCTATTTATTTATCCGGACCAAAACATAGCCAGCGTAAATTACCTTCAATTCCCAGTTAATACTCCAATTAAATTTGAGATAACTGCTGATGCTCCAATGAATTCTTTTTGGATCCCCAAACTGGGCGGACAGATTTATGCCATGAGCGGAATGTCCACCGAATTGAATTTGGAGGCTTCAGAAACCGGTAGTTTTAGGGGCTCATCGGCAAATTTAAGTGGCAAAGGCTTCTCGGGTATGAATTTTATGGCAAAGTCTAGCTCGCGGGCCGAGTTCCAGCGATGGGTGAATAAGGTGTATCGTCTTCCTAACTTCCTTGGCGTAGATGAGTATAATCGGCTAGCTGCACCAAGCGAAAATACACCTGCATCCGCCTACTCGGCCGCCCAGTATGGTTTGTATGATAGTGTCGTGGCAAAATATATGCCGTTTGCTCGGCATATTCACCTGGAGCAGCAATGATAACGATGTTTGGGAACTTATTGGGGAAACTTAATCTTGATGCCTTACCGCACGATAAAGTTACCGCCGGGGGGGCGCTGTCCATGGTGTTGGCTATGGTGTTTGCCATAGGGCTTTTAACTTATCTAAAACGCTGGAAGTGGTTGTGGCGGGAATGGCTAACCACAGTAGATCCCAAAAAGATTGGCGTAATGTATATTGCAGTGGCGATTTTGATGCTGCTACGCGGGCTATCCGATGCCGTTATTATGCGCGGCCAGCAAGCTACATCGGTTGGCTCTAGTCACGGAATCATTGACGCTAATCACTTTCAGCAGATATTTAGCGCCCACGGCACTATCATGATTTTTTTCGTGGCTATGGGATTGATGTTTGGACTAATCAATCTAATAGTACCACTTCAAATTGGCTCGCGCGATGTGGCATTTCCGTTTTTAAACGCCACCAGCTTTTGGTTATTTGCATCTGGAATGGCATTGATAAACTTATCCCTGATGGTCGGCGAGTTTTCGGCTGCCGGTTGGTTGGCTTACCCACCGCTATCTGAGCTTAGATATAGCCCGGGCGTTGGCGTAGATTATTGGATATGGAGCTTGCAGATTGCTGGAATTGGCAGCTTGTTATCGGGCATCAACTTTTTGGTTACGATTCTCAGAATGCGCTGTCCAGGCATGAATTTAATGAAAATGCCGATGTTCTGCTGGAGTGTGCTGTGCAGCATGGTACTAGTAATCTTTGCCTTTCCAATTCTAACCG
>JAYSLE010000064.1:0-1917 GCA_043725845.1 Candidatus Saccharimonadota bacterium | reverse complement strand
CAGCAGTAAAAAAGCTTTCTGGCTTAAAGCTTTTAATATCTACCCATTCTAATTTGTCGTGGTGATCGCCCAGCTTAATTTCTCCGCCCAAATATTTAGTATCGTAGCCAACTGCAAAAATACGAACTTTTTGACCGTTTAAACCATGCTCTGCTCTTTCTACCCTAAAAAAGATCCCGTTTGAACCACCAAGTTCATACTTAACTGCTTGGCCTAGTTCCTCTTGGACTTTCCGGTTAATTACCTCGGCTAAAGGTTTTTTAAACTCGTCGGGCTTTATCCTACCGCCTGGCAAATCCCAAGACCCAAAAATATCATGAGTAACTAGAAGTTTATCGCCGTCGCGCAAAAATACCTTAATCGCCACAAAATATAAATCTTTATCCACTTACAGCTCACCCCGGTTTTTGCCTGTTAAGTTTTTTAATACTGGCTCCAGGCGGATGGCGTGGCCGGAACCATAAACTACAAATAAATCATCACCGGCTTGCCATTTATCTTTAATGGCTTGCAGTAATTTTTCATCGCGAAAGTGGCCAGAGGCCGCCGAGACCTTGGATTGATAAGGATCGCTTAGCTTATAAAATGCGTCGATGTCGTTCGGTGTAAAATCCTTACCGCTTTGCTCTTTATACCAAGTTAGTAACTGCTCTAAGCCACTTATTTGGCCTTGCCAGGCTGGAAGCGAGCTAACTTTATCTGCCATATCTTGGGCATATTTTTTCCACTCCGGGTTCTGGGTATGATCCTGCCTGGCCCATTGGTGCATCTGTCTAGCAAAATAATAGGTGGCCACTTCGGCCACACTGAATTGTTTTAATAGTTCCTCTACCTCTTCGTCACGTCCAGGCTCGGGGGAATCGGCAGGTACACCGGCAGTTTGGGCATTATGCAAAACTAGGCCTCCCTCACCAAACTTTTGGAGTGCTTCCTCTTTACTCAGTCCATCAATATTTTCCGGGTGTCCACCCTCGTAAAAAACTAGTTTTCTATCGCTTGAGTGGTCTAAAAATCTCTGCCAGGCCGCATCTAGTGCCTGCCATTGTGGGCTGTTAGGATCGTTAGAATGAACAGAACCAAAAAAGATTAGCTGTTGATGATCGTTTTGATATTGCAGTTCATATGGTTGGCTTGCTAGCCCAGCCTCGGCGCGTTCTTTGTAAACCGCCTGCACTTGGTCGGGTGTAAGAAACTCATTCACAGCTCGCCCCAGTTATGGCCGTGGGAGGCATCGGCGGTTAGTTTTACTGGTAGTTTGGTGTAGGTTTTTTCCATTACCTCTTTAAGCAAATCGCCGACTTGTTTAGCATCCTCTTCCCTGCACTCGACTAGGAGTGAGTCATGAATTTGAAGCAAAAGTCGTGGGCGATTTTCGGCTGTTAGCTGTTTGCTGTTAGCTGTTAGCAGATCAAAGTTCTCCTGAACTTTGATCATGGCCAGCTTCATAATATCGGCGGCACTGCCCTGCAATGGCATGTTTACGGCAGCGCGATAAGCCGCTTCGCGGACTTGAAAGTTAGATGATTGCACATCTGGTGTGGGCCGGCGGCGGCCCAGCAAAGTTTCTACGTAGCCCTGCTCTTGCGCTTGTTTGCGGACTTTTTCTATGTAGTCTTTTAGCTTTGGCCGGATCTCAAAATATTTAGCGATAAATTCTCGGGCTTCGGCAAAAGTCATACCGGTTTGTTCAGACAGGGCGTGCGGGCCCAAGCCGTATAAAATACCAAAGTTAACAGCTTTAACAGATGAACGTTGAGCCTTTGTAACATCTTTGGCGTCTATTCCGTAAATCTGCGCCGCTGTTTCGGCATGAATATCGGCATCGCGGTTAAAGGCGTCTATCATATCTTTATCGCCGCTTAGCGCGGCCGCCAGACGCAGTTCAAACTGGCTATAATCGGCGCTGACTAGCACATT
>JAYSLE010000063.1:0-4399 GCA_043725845.1 Candidatus Saccharimonadota bacterium | reverse complement strand
ATGTTATGGGTGGCTTTTTCTGTGGAAAAATTCTTACTTGAAACAATACAAAGCACGTTACCGTTTACATCTAGTTTTTTCAAAAAGGCCGCCATGTCCTTAGTTTTACCTTCCATGGTGCTAAAAGTTTCGATAACTTTTATGCGGTCTTCGGTAGCCGCTAGGCTGAGGGCTTGGCGCAGAGCTTGGCGCTTAGCTTTAAGATTTAACTTTTTAATGTGGTTTTCGTCGCCGGTTGGGCCAAAAGCTATACCGCCGCCGCGCCAGATTGGGTTTCGAGAACTTCCAAAACGGGCATTGCCGGTGCCTTTTTGGCGCCATGGCTTGCGGCCGCCACCCCTAACTTCGCCGCGCTTTTTGGTTTTGGCGCCGGAGTTACGAGCATCGGCCAGATAAGCCAAATAAGCGTCTCTTAATAGTTCGTGGTTAGTAACTTTTAACCCAAAAATTTTTTTATCGAGCGTTGCCGGCGTGGTGGCTTTAGTGCCGCTCTTTGTGTAAGTTGCCGCGGCCATTATTTAACGCCTTTCAAAAGTACTATTGACTTTTTGGGTCCTGGAACAGCTCCGGCAACACCTATGACTCCTAGGTCCATGTCTACCAGCGCCACTTTAAGATTCTTTGTGGTCACTCGCACGTTGCCCATTTGGCCGCTCATCTTTTTACCCGGGAAAATACGCTGCGGATACATAGAACCAATCGAGCCGGGACGGCGATAGCTGCGGCCGCCGTGCGTCTTGCGGCCGCGGTGAAAGTTGTGGCGCTTGATAGTGCCGGCAAAACCCTTGCCTTTAGAGTTAGATGTCACATCGACTTTATCGCCAACACTAAAAAGATCGGCGCTTAGGTTCTCGCCGATCTTCATTTCTTCTGTTAATTCTGGAATGCGGAATTCTCGGACAATCTTTGGCATAATCTTAAGGCCCTTATAATGTCCAGCCTGAGGCTTAGACGTCTTTTTGGCCTTTTCAAATCCGACTTGTAGGGCGGTATAGCCGTCTTTATCGTTATCTTTTATCTGAGTTATTACATTGGGACTGGCCGAAAGCAAAGTAACAGCAATAGCCGCGCCGTTTTCGTCCACGACACTGGTCATACCAAGTTTTCTAGTGATTAGTGCTTTCACCTATAATGCCCCTTTAGATACTAAATTGCCCAAACGAACGTCTTTGGATTTTAGAGATGCAACCAAGCAATACTTGGATAAGGTTGTATCTATCTCTGTTAAAGCAGGGTAGACATACCAAATTACCAAGCCTAAAAGTCCGCTATACCAATACAGAGTAACACGCTAAACAGACCTCTGTCAATCTGTTGCAAATTTTACTTCAATGCAACTGCAACACGGCGCCCAGTGGTACCCAGAAACCTATAAACATCGCAACCAGTAGTACGGCGTATTCGATTTTACGATCAATTTGAAAATGATCATGAGCCGCAAACAGTACTCCTACAATCGCTCCCGCTGGGATTGGTATCTGCACTCCGCCCTTAGTCTCGATTTTTAGCCACTGCGATCCGATTATTAGATACAAAACAATTTTTAACAGGTAAGCACTATCAAACTGTTGATTTTGTCCTTTTTTTGCCATAAGCCTATTATAGCTTTTTTGGATAGTTACGCTTGTTTTTTTTAAACAATTTAAGAAAATGTTTTTTTAGATATTCGCTGGTAACTACTATTATAGGCACTTGTGGGTTATGGCCCTTACCCAATGCGGATAATTTTACACTCGCAAAATTATCGCAAACTAGGGTAATCTGTAGCAATGGCTCAATTACAAAAGTATAAATATTACGCCAACCGGCCTTCTAAGTTAACCGCCGCGTTTGCCAAAAAAGAATACGCCAAGCTTTTAGCCCGCCTGCCTACCGCCGAGTCCAATGAAAAACCCCATCTGTGGATCGAATTATTCACAAGCTGGAATGCCCTTGAAGGTTATATCGGCAGTGAGTTTAGCCGTATCGGCTACGAATATAGTAAGGACTTAACAAACAAAAAGCTCGATGCCCGGCAGCAATATCTTCGCGAGAAAATCTCGCCGGTAATCGATCAACCAGAACACCAACTGGTTAAAGCGTTCATAAACAGCCGACACCGCAGCGCCATAGCCAAACGATTTGGTGAACAATTAATCCCGGCCTATAAAACCGCCCTGAAGCCCTTAGACCCTGTTAATACCCCTCTAAATATCAAGATAGGCAACCTTTATACCAAGTACGAAAAGATTATAGGTGGCGCAAAGATCAAGCTGGGCGATAAAACCCTTAACCTATGGGGAGCTAGAGCTTTGCAGCATTCCGATGATCCCCAGGTAAGAGAAAGTGCTTTTATTGCTGTCAGCAAATGGTTTGTAAAAAACCAAGCAAAATTGGCCAAAATATATGATGAACAGGTAAAACTGCGGGACCAGGCGGCCAAGAATTTAAAGTACAAAAACTACATCCCGCTGGCCTATGAAAGCAGGGGCCGCCAGGGATACGGTGAGGCCGAGGTTGCCCAGTTCCGCCAGCTAGTTCTTAAGCACTTAGTACCTCTATTCCAAAAGATTGCTGCTAGCCGAGCCAAACAGATGAGCCAAGCCAGCCTTAAGCCGTGGGATATTCATCATGACCCAGCCCGCAGCATCCCACTAGGCACTGTTCCTGTAAATAAACAGTTCGAACACGCCCAAGCTGTTTTTGATAGGCTTTCGCCGATACTGGCAAAGCATTTTAAAGTTATGAGAGATAAAAATCTGATAGATCTAGAAACTCGCCCCAACAAACAGTCTGGCGCCTACTGCACCGCGTTCCAAGACGAGGACAAGGTGGCCATCTTTTTAAATTCCACTGGCGATCCGGACGACGTTAGGGTATTAATGCACGAAATGGGCCACGCTTTTCAGTTCTGGGAAAGCCAGCATATTGAATCAGTTGATCTGCAAGTAGGCACCGCCGAGCTAGCCGAGGTTTATTCGATGGGCATGGAGTTTTTGTCGCTACCCTACATGGACGAGTTTTTTTCTGAGCAAAATGCTAAAAAATACTCCCAGTACAAATGGGTTGATAGCATTTATACCATCTGCTATGTCTGTGTGGTAGATGAGTTCCAGCATTGGGTTTATAAGAACCCCGGGGCCTCTTTGCAAGCCCGCGATAAAGCATGGGCGGTTTCGTACGCTAAGTACCTGCCATTTGTAGATTTTACCAACCTAGAAAAATACCTCAGTGTACGATGGTACGCCCAGAGCCACATATTTGGAGCGCCGTTTTACTATATTGATTACGCCCTGGCCGAAACCTGCGCCATGCAGCTGGGAGTCTTAGCTGCCGAGGATCATTCTAAAACTGTCAAAAAGTACCTGCAAATGTGCCAGCTGGGCGGAACTGAAAGCTTTTTGGATACGCTTAAAAGCACCAACCTACGCTCACCGTTCGAAGAACAGCTAATTATAGATCTAAAAAAACAGGCAGAGAAAATTCTTTTTTAGAAATTTACTGTTTTTCCCACTTAGGAACTTGATAGATTTGGCCAGGAGCGGCCCCAATAATTAGCAGGGTGGACGGCGTTACTAACGCATTAGCTGAACGCTTTACCTGCGGTTCGACACTAAGCATACAGCCAGAGGTGCCAATAAAAGATTTACCGTCCAGACAAAATTCTACTTTGCCTTCCATAACCACAAACAGCTCTTGCTGCTTGGACTCAAGTTCATCGTGTTCGGGTGTTAGGCTTTCACCCTTGCTTTTAGTGGCCGCATTTACGCCAAAGCCGGTAATTTCAAAAAAATGCCGAACCGAATGCCAGCCCTTAGACCAACTATCTTTAATGGGCGGAATATCATGAACGTCTGCCGCCTTCCAGCCAATGTTTTTACTCATCTACCTATAATACTAAAAAACCGCTCGGTTGTGGGTGGTTTTATTTAGATATTGATTATTAAAATTACATTTTTATTTCAGCATCACACCCGGCGGGTAGGCTGAGATTCATAAGACTGTCGATGGTTTTGGGGGTTGGATCGGATATATCAATAAGGCGCTTATGAACGCGCATTTCGAACTGTTCGCGGCCTTTTTTGTAGACGTGCGGGCTTTTTACCACCGTAAAAGTGCTGCGGCGGGTAGGTAGTGGAATTGGGCCGGCAATATTAGCGCCAGTACGCAGTGCAGTTTCTACAATTTGCTTAGCCGATTGATCTATAACTTTGTGGTCGTAGGCCTTAAGGCGAATACGAATGCGCTGCTTAATCTCTGGTAATGGAGCAGTTTTTGCCGCTGCAGGAGTTGTCTTTGCTTCTGGTTCTGGTTTATCGTCTGCCATAGTATTATTCTTGCCTTAGAGCAATTCTCCTTCTTTTAAGTTCGGCTTCCATTTCTTGCCTGAATTTATCAAAATCGGATTGAGTAACTTCAT
>JAYSLE010000062.1:0-7296 GCA_043725845.1 Candidatus Saccharimonadota bacterium | reverse complement strand
GAAAGAATAGCCAGGCCTAACGCCCCGCCAACTTGCTGGGCGGTGTTCAAAACGCCAGAAGCTAAGCCCGAGAAGTGCTTGGGAACACCAGATGTTGCGGCCAGAGTACCGGATACAAAAGTCAGTCCCATGCCCAGAGCACAAACCGATAAGCCGGGAAAAACATTATGCCAGTAGTTGCCATTAACCTTAAGGATTTTGCTCAGAATAAACAGCCCAACAGCCAAAACTACCGGCCCGGCTACCATTGGCGGCTTGTAGCCAATTTTTCCAACCAGGTTTGCAACTACTCCCGAAGTTATACCAATTATTAAGGTAACCGGTAAGAAGCATATGCCGGTTTTAACTGGTGAATAGCCCAATACCTGTTGGATGTAGAGGGTTAGGAAAAAGAACATCGAAAACATCGTGCAGGCAATGGCCAGAAAAGCTAGATTACCACCTAACACGTTACGGATTTTGAATATTTTTAGTGACATTAGTGGTTGGTCGACCCGCGATTCGTTCCATATAAATAGAGCAAAGAGTGCCACACCGGCGCCAATAAAGCCCAAAACTGTGGTGGATCCCCAGCCATGCGTGGGTGCCTTGGACAGACCGTAGACCAGTGACATTAAACCGCTGGTTGCCATGAAGGCGCCCGGCAAGTCTAGCTTCATATTGCGGTTTTCCTCGCCAATATGATGAGGTAAAAGTCTTAGAGCAGCCAGTATTACAAATATAGCGACTGGGACATTAACAAAGAAGTTCCAACGCCAGCCAAGGTACTGAGTCAAGATTCCACCCAGGAGCAAGCCAACTGCTGCTCCGCCAGCAGATATAGCCGCCCAGAAGCCCATGGCTTTATCACGGTCTTTACCTTCTTTAAACTCGGCCAGAACTATCGATAGAGCAACCGGTGACATAAACGCGGCCGATAAACCTTGGAAAGCCCTAGCGATAATAACTTGCATTTCAGTCTGGGCCAGCCCACAAAGTAGCGACATAATGCCGAATGCAGCAACTGCATAGACAAAAATTTTTCGACGACTATAAAGGTCCGCCAATCGCCCGCCAAGCAGCAAAAAACCACCAAAGGTTAGGGTGTAAGCCGTAATTACCCACTGTAGATCGTTTGATGCAAAGTGCAAATTTCGGGCTATTGACGGTAGAGCTACGTTTACTATCGCAACATCCAATATAACCATAAACTGAGCCAGTCCCAACAATCCCAATATCACCCACTTGTTCCCGGCATGTTTTGAAAGTTCTTTTTTATCCGCCATAAAAACCAATTATTCCTCTCCTTATGTTTTTCCCGAACGCTTAGGTTACATTATAGACCAGTTGCTAATATCATCAAATCCAAATTATACTAATGCTTAAGTAAAAGTATGCCTACTTTAACCGAGACTACCATCAATCATCCCCAAAAAACCCGGGTTTTAATTTTGGGCGGTGGATTTGGTGGCATTAAAGCAGCGTTAGAACTCAGTGGTAATACTGGTCTAGAAGTTACTTTGCTTTCCGATTCGGAAAATTTTAGATATTACCCAGCGCTTTATCGGACGGCTACTGGTGGTAGCCCGGCTGCTTCTTCGATCGCCCTAACCGAGATTTTTGAAGGTAAAGACATAACAATTGTCAAAGATAGTGCTAAAACCTTAGACCGAGAAGCCAAAGTTATTAAAGCCGTATCCGGCAAAAACTATTCTTATGATATTTTGGTTGTTGCTCTAGGTGTTGTAACTAACTTTTTTGGCATTAAAGGTTTAGCCGAGAACGCTTTTGGTATAAAAACACTAGCCGAAGCCCAGCGCCTGCGCAACCATCTTCATAAGCAGCTTCTTGACGATAAAAAACCAGACTTGCACTATGTGGTTATTGGCGGTGGGCCAACTGGGGTAGAGCTAGCCGGCGCCCTGCCCGGATACATTAGAAATATTATGAAACACCACGGCATAGCCGAACGCCCACTACACATCGAGCTTGTAGAAGCTGCGCCTAGGCTTATGCCCCGTATGTCGGTGCGTTATTCGACCAAATTACAAAAACACCTGCGCCGCCTTGGGGTGCATTTGCATCTTAAGCAAGCTGTTCAGGCCGAAACGCACGATAATTTAATGGTCAATGGCCAGCCAATTGCCAGCCATACAGTAATTTGGACGGCAGGGGTAACCAATCACCCATTTTTGAAAGATAATAATTTTGCCTTGAGTGAACACGGTAAGGTAGTAGTTGATGAATATTTGCAGGCCGAGCCAGATATTTACATTATTGGTGATAACGCCGATACGCCGTTTTCGGGCATGGCCCAGACAGCATTGCATGATGGAAAGTTTGTGGCCTCTCATCTTAAAAAATTAGCAGCCGCCAAAAAACCAACGGCCTATGCAGTTTCAAAACCTGTTTATGTAACACCTGCTGGCCCACGCTGGGCGGCAGTGCAGTGGGGTAAATTTTCTACTTTTGGCATATTTGGGTGGCTGCTACGTACCGCGGCCGATTTTGTGGGTTACCGCGATTATGAACCCTGGTGGAAAGCTTCGCGCCATTGGATAGCCGAAGCCGAAACCCAAGAGATTTGCCCAATCTGTATGATAAAAAAAGACTGAGACAATTTTTAAGTATATTCCCAGCCTATTATTAGTATCATTTGTTTAAGGAGCGGTCATTTTGCAAAAAACTTTTCAAAAAATTCTTGATTATATAGACGGCTTTTTAGATGGTCTAACGTCCTACAATTTAGTTTTATATTTTTTGATTATAGTTGCAAGCTGGTCTGTGGTGCTGGGTTTTACTAATAACCTGCCCTACAAAGGATCGGCAATTGCTTTCTCGGCTGTAGCCCTAATCGCTATCTGTTGGGCAGTTAATTCTACGGTTTCTCGTTTCTTAAATATTTATGCCAACCGAGAATCCTACCTTATATCGGCCCTAATTTTGGCCCTAATTTTGCCACCAGCCAGCACCGCGCACGGCTTCGCAGTTTTGGCAGCGGCAGGGGTTGTAGCCATGGTCTCAAAGTATCTAATAACCTGGGGTAACCGCCACATTTTTAATCCTGCTGCCTTGGGAGCCTATTTTGTTGGTACCGTATTGCACACATATCCCAGTTGGTGGGTTGGAACCAAAGTCTTGGCACCTTTGGTATTTGTGGGGGGAGTATTAATACTGCGCAAGATGCAACGCTTTACCATGGTGGCAGTTCTTATGGTTATATATTTAGCATCATTGGTAATAAATTTGCACGGCGGATCGTCGCCATTGGTACATGGGATATGGCTGGGCTTAGTCAGTACGCCAATACTGTTTTTTGCCTATGTTATGTTCACAGAGCCGCTCACCAGCCCTTCGCTAAGGGCAAAATATCTGGTTTATGCCACCGCAGTGGGGCTACTCTACAGTATTACAAAGTTGGGCATTAGCCCCGAAGAAGCTCTGCTTATCGGCAATTTAGTAGCTTTTGCCCTAGCTCCTACTAGAAGATTATCGCTGGAGTTCTTAGAAAAACGCCGTGAGGCCGATGGAATTTTTAGCTTTGTTTTTAAAGCCTCTCATAGGCTGGCCTTTGCCCCTGGGCAATACCTAGAATGGAGCTTGCCAAAACGGGGCAGCGATAGCCGGGGTAACCGCCGCTACCTAACCGTTGCGTCGTCCCCAACCGAATCCCAATACATATTTACCGTCAAAATCCCGCAGACAAAAGCCAGCAGTTTTAAAGAACGTCTTACAACCTTTAAACAAGGAGATAAAATTTTAGCATCGCACCCGGCTGGGTCTTTTACTCTACCAAGTGACACCAGCCAAAAACTTGTTTTTGTGGCTGGAGGTATAGGGGTTACCCCTTTTAGAAGCATTGCTCAGTACCTAATTGATACCGGCCAAAAAAGAGATATCGTACTTTTGTATGCAGCCTCACTGCCAAGTGAATTTGCTTTTAAAGATATTTTTGCCCGGTCGGGTTTTAGGTTACTATTTACCATTACACCTCCTAAGGATGTTCCAGTATTATGGAACGGCCACCGCGGATACGTCGATGCAAAGCTAATAAAATCTACCCTGCCGGATTGGCAAGAACGAACATTTTACCTTTCCGGGCCGTATGGCTTTGTAAAAGCTGTTCGTCAAAGTTTGTTGGTCTTAGGTGTAAGACCAAGCTCAATTAAGGCCGATTACTTTCCTGGCTACGGCTAGACTGGTTGTGCCAGTAATTTAGACATGCCGGCACTTATGGTTAGCGATCCCTTTTTATCAACCGCTAATACTTCGTAGCCCGGATGCTTATTTATAAAACTTATACTATCAATGCCCACAACAAAGGCTGCCGTAGCCAAAACATCAGCATTGATAATATCTGGGCCAACCACACTAACGCTGGCCAAACTATCAGCCGTTTTGCCAGTTTTGGGGTTTGTAATATGACGGCCTCTCTCATAATTCCCACTGGTGGCAACTGCTCCGTTTTTTAAAATTACTTGACTAGTTAAGTAATTTTTATTACTGGGGTCTTGTAGCCCAATTCGCCATATTTTAGCCCCGTCGCTACCGGCCAATATGTCGCCCCCGGCTCCCAAGCAGTAGGTCTTAAAGCCGGCTTTTTTGATAATCTTAGCCCCCTCATTTATCGCCCAGCCTTTTACGTAGCCGGTTGGGTCAAACTGGCCGTCGTACCAAGCGCTAAAATAGCCATCGGTAGGTTTTTCGGCCACTTTACACGCCCGCATAATCTTTTTCATCTCAGAACTAAGGTCTTTTTCTTCTATTTTGCCACTGCGGTATCGGGACAGTTCGCTATCTTCTTTATAGGGACTAAAGCGCTTATCAATTTGGTCAAATCTTTCAAAAACGGCAATAAAAACCGATTCGTCGTTGCAGGCGGGAATGTCTATGCTAAGCCCCATTCCCATAACCATGTGGACTAGGCGCATTAGATCGCGGCTTTATCTAGTGCGGCTTGCAAACTTTCTTGATAGCCAAATGCCGTACTGGTTGCGCCAGATACGAAGTCAATGTTGGCACTTTGTTTAGCTAGAGTGGTTTGCTTTAATAGCGGTTCGGCGGCGGCTGTAACTTCTTTGGAATGGCCTTGGTCATTAGGCATTTTCATAAACAAAATATCGACAATTTTGCCGCCGCTAATAACGGCTGTTACTCTTACGCTGCCGTAAGGGGTCTCGGCGGTGGTTCCGGCATAACTTCCGTCTTTATAAGCCGATGCTGCGCTTGAATTGGTAGTTGACGCACTAGAAGCTGTTGTTTGGGTAGAAGCACCCTGCACCGTGCTTTGGTTTGATGAGTTAGTTGATGCAACGGAAGTTGCGGCTAGGCTGGATGCCGGCTTTTTATCGGCGTATAAACCCAAAGCCCCTAATATGGCTACTGCTAGTGCAACTACAACTGCTTTTTTTATAATCACGGTTAAACATTATTATAACTTGCTGAGCCACAGCTGAGATCGGGGCATTTTGTTTTTTATAAATCGGAGGCTGAACGATGGGATAATTAAATAGTACAGGGAGGGTCGCAGAGCGACCCTCCCCCTGGTGCTTGAATCACAACTGCGCTGGGGCACGGAAACTGAAGTCATCAGCGACCGACGCACCAGCACCGAACTTCAGTGTCAGGTCGACCTCACAGTTGCCCGATTGGAGCGCCTGATGCACTTCGAGGTTCGCCTTTCCGCCGACCACCAGCGTCCGCTGGTAATCGAACTTCTGCGAGCGAATCGGAAGGGGCGGCTGGCCGGGACAACGCACAACGTATCCTAGCCAATTTCCCTTTGCCTTCACGGCCACATGGACCTTGAATGTTGGGTTGCCGTTTGTCGGGCAGGATTGCCTAACGCCCGACCTGGTTGCGATCGCCTCACAGTCGGCGGGGTACACCGGCTTGTGTGCCGAAACCGTCGTCGCGGAGTACGCGACCTTGGCTCCGCCGACTGCAGCCCCCGTGAGACACAGAGCGACCGCGGTCAACCTAATTGTCGTATTCACTCCGACCACCCCTTTCAGGGATCGATTTCAGAGGACTCAAGCGAGGAATGCGACACTGTAGAGTGCTTCATCCACAATCATATTATAGCATAAGGGGTAAAAATAAGCAATTTGACGTAAGTAAACAAAAAAGGACCTTTTGAGGGGTCCTATTTTGCGCGAATTCCACTATTGCTAGCTTGCTCGCTGATCACCTCACGATGACTAGGCACAACTATAGTCCGCTACCTAAAGCTGGTCAATTGCTTAAGTTTATTATGTAATAAGCTTGCGTTTATTTTCTGTGGACAACTCAACTGTTTTAATCTGTGGATCAACTGTAGTCAGATTTGCAATAAAATCGTGCTTCAGCAAACCTTCAGGTAGTCTAAGCGTCCATTCAGCTTGGGCCTATATGATGGCCAGGTTATTAATAAAGGAGTTCAAGTTTTCATGGCAAGTAAGAAATTAATCAGCGCAACTATAGCGGCCGGAGTAATAGGTATAACGGGGGCAACAGGTATAGCCCTAGCGGCTACTAGCACAAGTAGCAGCACCTATCCGTCCATCGTACAAAAAATCGCCGATAAGTTTCATCTTAACCCCTCAGATGTGCAGCAGGTTTTTAAGGACGACCGTGCGGCACACGAAAAAGATATGCAAACTAAGTTAAACGACAAGCTAGAACAAGCCGTTAAAGATGGCAAACTAACCGAGGATCAAAAAACCAAGCTAGTAGCCGAGCTGCAGAAACTGCATGATGCTCGAAAAGACGACCGGGTAGCGGACCGTACCGAGCGGCGCCAAGACCGACAAAATATGCACGATGAACTTAGCCAGTGGGCCAAAGATAATGGTATTAGCAACCTGAGTGACATTTTGCCTACCCCCGCCGGGCCACCTCAGGGTTTTGACGGTCCTGCTCCCTCGATGAATTAGAAGATTTTTTTAAGGATGTTGTGGCTGCCCGGTGGCCTCGTGGTTGCCGGGCGGCTGAATTGGAGTACTTCTAAAGCAGCTAATCGAATAAGGAAAATCCTGGGTCATCACGTAGTGATAAGTGGTGGCTTTTTTGTTGGTATCAATGTTTACCTGGCTGGTCAAGCCATGGCATTCATCTAAATCGCTGGTAGTTAAAATATTGCCGGTGCCCACTTTGGGCCCGGTAATTGGGAAACCATCTAATGCGTAGCCAATAATAGTATTAACTGATGTATCGGTGATGCAAGAACTTAGTGAATGGTAATGATATTCGCCTTTATTTTGAGGGTGGCCATCACAGCTATCTTGGACCTCCCACGCCCCGGCGTCTCGCCCACCAGCATCAAAAGCGTTAAATAGT
>JAYSLE010000061.1:0-2946 GCA_043725845.1 Candidatus Saccharimonadota bacterium | reverse complement strand
GTTCTCGGTCCTACATTTCGGGGTTTTGAAATGGAGGGTAATGCCGATAACCCAAATTTCATCCCTGAGAGCTATAAGTCAGAAGTTATCTGGGAGGGTCTTGGACTCGTTAGTTATGTTCCAATACCGCACTGTGGTGGCGAAGATTATGGATCGGAGGTATCGAGGATAATAAAACAGTTTGACCGGGATAAAATCCCACACAAAGATATGACTGACGATCAGGCGATAATGGTTAGCGGTGATAAAGAAGAATTTTTAGAATGAGGATTTTGGGGATTGATCCGGGGACGGGGATTTTGGGGTTTGGGGTTATAGATGCCGAACCTGGGGGCAAGGCTAAGCTGATAGACGGCGGAGTCATTAGAACAGATGTACACCAGCCATTAGATGAGAGATTAATAGAGATTTATCGTCATATTGCTAGCGAAATCGCCAAAACTAAGCCAACCGTTATGGCTATAGAAAAGTTGTTTTTTGCCCAAAATGTAACAACTGCTATGAGTGTTAGCCATGCCCGCGGCGTGGTTATGCTGGCTGGTAAGCTGGCTGGTTTAGAAATTGCCGAATATACACCGCTGCAAATTAAGCAGGCTCTTACGGGTTACGGCCGGGCCGACAAAAAACAGATGCAAGAGATGGTTCGTGTAATACTGGGTCTGAAAGAAATTCCCAAACCAGACGACTGCGCCGATGCTCTGGCCACCGCAATCTGCCACGCCATGACCGCTCGTGTAGAATAAGGGCATGATTGCGACACTTGAAGGATTGGTGGTAGAAAAAATTGGCAGCACGGTTATTTTACAGTGCGGTGGAATTGGGTATGGCTTATTGGTAACTTTCGAGGATTTTGGTGCTCTAGAAACCGGCAATCCAGCAAAAGTTTATGTTTATGAAAACATTCGGGAAAACGCCTACGATTTATATGGCTTTAAAAGCCTAGACACCAAAAAACTTTTTGAACAATTACTGACTGTCAAAGGCGTAGGGCCCAAGATGGCCTTGGCTATCTTAAGCGTTGCGTCACTATCGCTGGTCCGCCAAGCGATTGCTGGTGGTGACATTAAGTTTATTTCTCAAGCCAGTGGCGTTGGGAAAAAAGCCGCCGAAAGGGTAGTGGTAGAACTAAAAGACAAAGTGGGGCTAACCGCCAGCGAGGACGCTACAGGCTTTTTAAGCACACCTACAGCTAATCCTAACGACGAAGCCTTGCAAGCACTGGTGGCTTTGGGTTATTCGGTCCAAGACGCCGCCGAAGCCCTTAAAAAAGTAGACGATAAACTACCTCCGGCCGATCGCATCAAACAAGCCCTAAAAAATTAGTTAGCGAATGTTAAGATATAGCCATGCCCGAGGAATTAATTAAACCACCACAAACTCCGGAAGAAGCTATGGGCGTTACGCAAGAAGAGCTTGATTCAATATTCGGCCATCAAAGCAGTATGTCGTGGCAGCTAGCTGTGAGAAGCGTTTTTAAAGATAATGCCCGTGCAGAAAGATATATTTCTCTAACAGAACAAGCCAATGATAAAGTTGCTATTGAACCCGAATCAACCTCTGAACCCGTAGCCGAGCCCACATTAGAGCCGGATCCCGAACCTGTTATTGTGTCTAGTCGCCTTGGCCCTGAGCACCCCGCCGCTTTTCTAGATGAGATGAGGGCACAAGCCGAACGACGAAAAGCAGATGAAGCGGACGCTGCGGCTGCAAGGCATGCGGATGAAGAGAAAAAAGTGATAAATTTACTTGCAGAAACCGTTCCGAAACCTCCGACCGATATTGAGCCTAACAGTCAATGAGTTTTATAGATCAGTTGCCCAAGCCGTTTTTTGTATTGGCGCCTATGGACGATGTTACCGACACTGTTTTTAGGCAAATTGTGGCGGACTGCGCGCCACCAGATTTGAATTTTACGGAGTTTGTAAATGTGGATGGCCTGCAAAGCCCCGGCCGGCCACGGTTGATGCATAAACTGCTCAAGACAGACAAAGAAGGCCCAATCATAGCGCAGCTTTGGGGCTTAAAACCAGAGAACTTTTATAAAACTACCAAAGAAATAATCGATATGGGTTACGACGGGGTAGACCTTAACATGGGTTGCCCGGTCAAGACCGTAACCAAAAACGGGGCCTGTGCGGCCTTAATTAATAACCGGGAACTAGCAGAGGAGATTATTGATGCCACCAGAGCAGGGGCTGGAGAGCACTTCCCTGTCAGCGTTAAAACACGTGTAGGATATACAACAGTAGATTTGAGTTGGATCGAATTTTTGCTTACAAAAAAGCTTAACTTGTTAAGTATTCATGCCAGAACGGCCAAGCAAAAATCCAAAGTCCCAGCTCAATGGGATTTAGTTGGCCAGGTCCGTGAACTCCGCGATTCCCTTTCGCCTTCTACTTTAATTATTGGTAACGGCGATGTTATGAGCCACCAACAAGGCTTGGACTTGGCTAAAAAATACAATCTGGACGGCATAATGGTTGGCCGTGGAGTATTTGAAGACCTGTTTATATTCGCCGCTAAAAGCCCATGGGAACAGTGGACACCAAATCAAAAAATAGATTTATACCGTAAACACGTGGAACTATTTGCCAAAACTTGGACAAAAAACGAGAGGCGAATTGAAACGCTTAACAAATTTTGCAAAATCTATATAAATGGCTTTGAGGGAGCCAAAGAACTGCGCGAACAACTGATGTCTGCCGGCTCGACCGATAAACTACTCGATATTTTAAATAAATAATTTCGTGGCCCTTCGATTTCGCTCACTCTTCGATTTTACTCAGAGTGCCCTGAGTTTGTCGAATGGGCAGGATTACTCGACTCAAACTGGCTTGCCACCCTTCTATCTTGAGCCCTAGGCACAAGCCTCAGGGTCGAAAGATGAGCAAGCATCCGAAGGATGCGAGTCGAATGGTGGGGGTGGTTGAGCCGAAATGGAACTTA
>JAYSLE010000060.1:0-15777 GCA_043725845.1 Candidatus Saccharimonadota bacterium | reverse complement strand
CATTATGCCGGCGGCATTCAGCCGGGCCTGGTTTTTGCTGGCTATGCCTGTTAAATCGGTCAATTCTAGATTAGATAAGGTTTTACGCAGGTTTACGTGGTCAATTACGTCTAAGCCGTCGGGTTTATGTAGCGAGGCAGCGGTTTTGGCCAAAAAACGGTTGGGTGCAATACCTATATTGCAGCGCATCCAGCAGCCCACGTCCTCTTTAAGCCGCTTTTTAATCTCGTAGCCTATCTCTGTCAAAGAACGGGTGTTGATGGCCTCCCGGGTACCCGCAAAGTCTATAATACCCTCGTCTATGCTCCGCATGTTCACATTGGGTGAATAGCTTTTCATAATATTTACCAACTTTTGATAGGCATAGTGGTATTTGGGCGGGTCGGTCTCGAGTGTAACTAGCCCCGGTGCTAAGATTTTGGCATCACTAAGGCGCATGCCAACTTTTACGCCGTAGCCTTTAGCCTCGTAGCTGGCGGCTATTACGCAGGCGTTTACGGTCAGCCGGTTAGTAACGGCTAGCGGCTTGCCACGCAGCATCGGCCTGGCTTGCTGTTCTACGGTGGCAAAACAGCTGTTTAGGTCGATGTGCATTACCGATGGTTCGGCCGGATTAAGCAAAGACTGCATTTTGCAGGCCTGACGGCGCATCGGATTGCATATCGGCTATGTATACCAGGGTCCAGTCCAGGTTTTCGGCGTCAAATTCCAGACGATAGTCGGCCACACCGTCGGTCATGTCAAAGACATGAACCATTCTCAGGCCTTTTTTTGTAGGGTGTACCAAGCCGGTTTCGGTAAAATCCACCCTTTTGCCGTCGTACTCCATACGCTTTGGGAAGCACTTTAGGCGCTGCCCAGCATTTTTAAAGTAAAAGGCCACTACGTTTACGGCCTTGTTAATTTCTATAGTGTTGTCCATTGCTATTCTCCATGTTTTCTAGGTTATAAAAAGAGTGCCGTTGATCTGTTAAACAAATCCGGCGAACGGGTTTTTAGACCAAGCTGACGGATAAAAACTACCAACCGTTCGGATAGGAGTTTAATGACCGAAAACTATAGTGTATTTGAGGGATCGACAGGGACCGAAGTATGCCGCCCGAGTAGTAGTCTGTACGGAGGAATCCGCCGAAGCGAAAGCCCATACATGGCTGTCTTTAATTATAGCAACGCACTAGGCTCAAGCAATATTGATTTTCTATAAATCTGTGTTCATGCTTATTTAAGTCCCAAGAAACAAAAAAACTGTCCGCCTCAAAATAAACTTATATAGGCATATGAGCTGCAACCCCAAAGGTGTGGCCTCTAGTTCGGTGCATCCTTTGGCCTTGGCCTGTTACTGGGTTATTGTGCTCGGCGTAATCCCCCGTTACCTCTACCATACCTAGGTTGCTCTGATGGAGACGATGGAACCACCACCAGCAATCATTCCGCAAATCTTCAGGAATATCTTCGCGATCGATCTGAATATTAAGGCCTCGCATATCAATACGATTGGCAACGGGCCAAGAGGGTCCACGCCAGTGCCGGTCATCTTCTTCGTAGTAGGGGTCGTAGTTGTCAACATCAAAAGTTGCCACGCTGGGTAGCGGGAAGTTTGGGTTAAACCCTTCTCGCCTTAGGTCAAGATTAGAACGCAGTTGCTGAGTGGGAAGGTTAGGCAGTAGCGTCGTTATAAGATTCCCGACGGTGTCTTTGTATGTTGGTAGGCCATTATATGTTGAATAAAAAGCGCCCTTGCCGTTTCGAGCCTTGGCAAAATAGTTTTTATTTATAATTGCTTGCTCTAGATCCGCAGCGAGGCCAGCAAAGCGCTGTTTGTCGCCGTCCCGGCCTATTCTATCAGCCAATTTAGACATGGCATCGTAGCTTTCGTAAAGCAGGCAGTTAAACCAAACGTCTACAAACTCACCTCTTTCGCGTATCCTTGCCGGATCCCACTCTGCTCGATAGCCCGCCAAATTTATTGCCAATGCGCCAAAGTAGTCATTGCGGCGGTTAGCTCGATTAAACTTTGCCGGCATGTGTTCACCGGTGCGCGGTTTGCGCTCGAAAAGTATCGCTGCGGCCCCTAGTAGTCTTTCCATCTCTTCTTGCTTCCAGATATCATATTCCGGACCAGAATCGCGGTTAGCTTCATGCGGATGCAAAAGAAAAACCCGTGGATCATCAGAGGCAACCTGGCGATGCTCAATAAGATAGTCGTAGTGACGTCCCAAAGATGGATAAATGCCGCGCAAAAGCTTATCCCGGTCTATTGCCTGGTCTGGAGAAACGGCTGGTTTGGTACTGGCGGCATCATACAGAACCAATACACTGTGTGCCCAGGTTGGTGACTGAGTGTAATCATTGCCCTCGAACGGCCTGGTCGATAACCAACGTTCTGGGTTAACTGTGAATATTTTTGGAGGATGGCTAACCCCCGGCACCATGCCGTTTTCGCGTTGGTTCTGCCTAAAGGAACTTAGTTGTCTCGCAGCACTACGATAATACCCAAATCCCGAGCGTAAATCCGCAGCTACGCAGCCATCTAGAATATAGTTCGATTGATAAAATTTCTCGGATGGCGGGGTATATGGCGCCTCTGCAACCCCTAAGCGTTTGGCTAGGGCAGCTTCGTTGGCATCCAACTGAGCCATTGGGTGCGGTTTGCCTTTATTAATATAGGTTTCCATAAAAAAATTTGGAGCAAAAAGGTTCATCCCTTCAGCTCCTTAAGATAAGAGTATAGCCGATTTAATCACCAATGGATCAAATTATTAAAGTAGGTAATGCAAGTTTGTAAGTATAAAATGCTTACATACATGGTTAAGCGTAAAACTCGCCGCGGCTCGCCCCTACATCTAACCGGGGCGTTTGGCCTTTATCACCCTAGCAAAGAAATTTTCTTCAAAAACATCTGGATTTTCGGCCCACTCTACGCCATACCGCTGATTTTTACCCTGCATACCTGGATTTGGTCGCCGCTACCACATACCGGCCACAACTGGGTTTATAAAATCGATAGCTTTAGCTCTGGCTGGTGGCTGGGCCCGACACCTAACTATGCTCTTAGCGCATTTATCGGCTTTTCTATTTTTTGGTTCTTATTTGTGATTATCGGTGGCAGTATAGTCATGATTATGAGCCAGGCCGCCCAATTAGAGGGCTCAGAGGGGAAAGATTTGCATTTTCACCGCCTCTGGCAAGTAGTTAAAGAGTTGGGTTGGCGGATGCTGGGTCTTTATTTAGTAATGGCGCTTTATATTGTAGTCGGGCTTATCCTGCTGGTTGTGCCTGGTCTTATTATGATTAGGCGTTACTTTTTGGCACCCTATGTGATGCTTGATAGAAAATGTAGCATTAAAGAAGCCATGGAGCTCAGTGCGGCCATGAGTAAGCCCAGCGGCTCCGGCGATTGGGCAATCTATTCGCGGGGTATATGGGGAATTATCGGGGTGATGCTACTGATAAGCTTAATCCACAAAATCCCACTTATTGGTACTTTGGTGGCATTTGTTGTTGGCATGCTATATTCGGTCGCCCCAGCTCTGCGCTACCAAGAACTCAAGAAGATATCTTAGAGGTGTTCTGATAGAATAGTATCTGTGTTGGGCGAGTGGTGGAATTGGTAGACACGCCAGGTTTAGGACCTGGTGTCGCAAGACGTGAAGGTTCAAGTCCTTTCTCGCCCACCATTTATAAAATTTTCTAGGCTTTTTGCCGCTATATCTATGCGATTTTTAAAAGTATCGTCAGTTATCTGCACACTAACGTCGTCGGAGTATTTTTCCATAAAGATTCGGTGATCATCCAGATATTTTGGCAATTTATCTAAGAACTTTGGTCGGCCCGTCGCTACAAAAAACTTATCAAGAAACTCCTCAGACAGCTCCATATCGATCACAAACCAACCATAGCCGTGCCGGCTAAGTTGCTCTTTGGTCTCTGCCCAACGCCGATCTATACTGCCGTCCAACAGCATCGGATGCCCGGTCGCAAGCAGCTCTTCAAAGCGTTCTTTGTAACGTCTCTCGTATTCAGCAAGTACATCAGGGCGGTTAATGTTATCCGCCATCATATCCTCTTTAACTTCAAAACGCAGTTGGTCATTATTAAACACTGGCAGTCGAAACTTTGCCGATAAATAGTTAGAGATAATGGTCTTTGAGGAACCGGGTACACCGGCAAAAACTACAGCAAAAGGTTTTGTCATAGACCTATTCTACATCTTATAAAATTATTTTGGCGCCGGTGCGGCAACTCGGCCGCACACTACCGCGAGTTCTAACGTTTCAGGTTCTGCTTCTAAAAGATTTACACCTTGGGGTAGAGCCGAAAGATTAAATTCTCCATCCTTTACACCATCGCATGACTTAACATAGCCAGAACCAAACTCTGGCCGGAAAACTGTAACTGCTACAGCTCTAGTCGCATCGAAATTTTTTAGATTAAAAACATCCTCGGTAGTATCTATCAGATCAAGCACAGATGGCCCAAGGTCCTCATTATGCCTAATAGCACGTCGGACTTTGGGGCACCTTTTAAAACATAGCTCGCTAAATTCCATTAATTCGCCTTTCTATAGAATACCAGTTGGGCGTCGCCTTACCATCTACCAATAAACGCCGGATTTGACTTTGTTTCTGCTTGCGACTATGGCAGTGCGAAGCCACATATTAAATATCCTGGGGCTCCCCATTGTTGGAATTCTATATACCATGTACGCGCTCATTTCTTTAAGAAGTTTACCTTTTTGCTCAGCTGTTTGGTAGAGGGGTAGCCAAATATTAATTTTATCTTCGATAAAGGAGGATTTGGTATCTTGCGAACCACTTTCCCACGTCTCTAGTCGAGCTATGCCCTCGGGATGAAAAGAGTAGAGGTTTTTAATAAAAGCATACAGATTATATTGGCAGATAACCTCGTCTTTAGTGGGCAGATCGGCTCTGTGCTCTTTTTGGACATAAGTAAGACGAATAGCATGCATCTTAGCTATGTAGAGCCTGTGGTCAATATCTTCTAAGCGCCGTGCAATGAACTCGTCCACGCGCTGCGGGCCTAAATCATAAGTAGACCGCAGGTATTTAAAGCCATCTCTAGATAAAATGCCCGCTCCAAACTTTTTAAAGCTAGCCCTTTCTATTTGGCTGATTCGTTCGGGGGTAACATTAAACTCTCGGCCTAATCGGTCACGTGTCCATTCATGCCCATCATCCAGACCGAACCTTTTAATTACAATGTTCTTCTCTCGTTCGGTTAGTTCACCCAGAGCTGACCGAATACTTTCATTCCTTAGGTTATGCTCCGATTCAGCTTCAACATCTGCCGGCTCTGTATATAAAACTCGCCCATCTTTAGGAGCTAAACCGTACGAATCAACCCTAAAACCATCAAGGGCTAGTTGAGCTAACTGTCTTACACCAACATCATCTGGACGCGCTACTCTATATCCTGCGGAATCTATAAAGTACTCCAGTTCGGATAAGCTGGGTTCCGTATTGTTCTGACGGCGATAGCGCCGTATAAAAGCTTTTAGCCCATTAATCGTTGCTCTAGGTATTTTAAGTTCGTCAATAGGTTCGGCAGGCATTCCCTGAGCTGAAAGCTCGGCGTCAAATTCGGCGATCAGTCTAGCCACAGGATCCTGAGATGAGAGTTTTAAGTGTAGTTCCGAAAGTAGTTGGGCATCGCTGGCGGCTATATTTTCGTATATTTCACTGCCTAGAATCTTTTCAAGATAACTATGCCTACTCGTTCCGTCGTCGTTAGAAGTTCTGTAATTCCCAAGAACCCTTGATAACGAGATTCTTTCTTCGTCTAAAGCGGCCAAGGCCGTAGCCTGCTGTTTAAGCGAGTTATCGATAAAGTCTATAACTACCGATTCCTTGCCATCCGGTTTAACCCTGAGCACTCGGCCAATTAACTGGGTTATCTTAACTATAGACGTGGTTGGGCAAGCATTAATTAAAAAACTGGCTTTTTCGCTATCCCAACCTTCGGCAATGCTGTTCACAAAAGTTAAAACATCTATTTCGCCTCTTTCATAAGCTTCCAATTTTTCGCGGCGGAGATTTGGCGACTCGTGGCTACCAACAGCCACGGATGTAAGAATTTTTTTACCGCCATCTGGCCTAGATATAGTCGTTCCGTTCATCCGCTCAGCCAACATACGAGCATGCAGCAAGTTACCTCCGGGTAAGCAGGCGATGATCCCCTGCCGTCTGTCACCAACCAAACCCTTAGCAACTTCTATGACCTTTTCATTGCGGGCTTTGATATGGACTAGTCTTTCGAGCTCTTGGTCGGAAAATTCTTCACGGTTATCAAGCATAGGAATTTCCTGATCGGTCCTGTAGATCAGTGCCTGGATAGGAGCAACAATGCTCTCTTCAATTGCCTCCCTAAGCTTTAGGCGGTGAAATGGTCTGGCAAAAATTTGCTCTGCTTTTCTATCGACTGCGTAGTCAGGAGTAGCTGTAAACCCAATTTTAACAGCGCCAGGGCTAAATTCGTCCAATCTTTTGCCTGTAATCGGACCTAGGCTGCGATGGGCTTCATCTGCCAATATAACATCGAAGGCCCCTAGATCTCCACTGAGGGCAAAGCTATTCATGCCGGCGTAAGTACTAACCACAACCGAGTGTTGTTTGCTTGCCTTGTCGCCGCCATAATGCTTGCCGATTTTTGCGGCATTTATGGCGGTGAATCGTCCCAACCCCCTTTTTTGATTGAGTCCAATTACCTGCTCTGCTTGGTCAAGGGAATGAGTAAGAATAAGCGTCCTAAGCCCAGCTTTGTCAAAAGCCTCGGTTAATTTGGCAATATAAAAAGTTTTTCCGGTAGAAGTTGCAGACTCAACGTACCCGCGCATGCGTCCGTTTATAAGATTGCGGCGAACAGCATGTAGGGTAGTTATATGGTGCGGCTTGGTCCCGGGCAATGAGGACAATTTACCTATATCTAAGTAGTTCTCGACTGCCTTAGCGGCAGGCGAAACAGTTAACTCTCCTATTACTTCGGTCGGATTCAATTCCAAAGATTCAGTAGCCCAGGGCGCAAAAACTTCACTATGTGGCATAATTACTGCATATTATATAATATACTTAAGAATAAGTCTATGTTTTTCGGTAGAATACCAGTTGGGCGTCGCCGTATTTTTTATCGGTTATTAGGCTGGCGGTATCAAAAGCTGGCGGTAGCTCGTGTCCCGGCCAAGATACAACCACAACACCGCCTTTTTTAGCCTGCAAGACCAACTTGTCTAGCAAATTAAACTGTGGCAACCCAAAAGGCGGATCTAACAGTACAACATCGAATTTTTTATCATGGTTATGGCCGCTCCAGCTACCGGCATCGGCATTAACCACCTTAACCTGCTTTTCTATGCCCAATTCCTTTGCGCTGCGGCTTATGGCCCCGTAAGGCGCCCTTTTTTGCTCGATAGTTACCGCACTTTTAGCCCCGCGGCTAATCGCTTCAAACGCCAGCGCACCACTACCACCAAAGGCATCCAAAACAGTTAAATCCACAATGTCGCCCAGCATGTTAAAAAGTGCCCCGCGAATCTTGTCGCTCATGGGATGAGACTGATGCCCTGGCGGATCATGAAATATCCGCCCCTTCAAATTCCCAGCAATAATCCTCATTCTAACTAAGTGGAGCTGTTCTCAGGTCGCATGTCACGAAAGAGTTGTTCGGCCTCCTCGCGAGTAGTACCCAGTAGTGCAAAAAATTCGCCAGAAACCTCCTCACTTCCAGATGACCTTGATCCATCCAGTTCGCCCAATAGACTGTCCCATAAATCTTGTTCTTCAACCGCAGAGAACAGTTCCGCTATTTTACCGGCCGCCTTAAGCTGGCGGTCGCTTAGTCTTGGCAATTCGATGGATTCTCCACCTCCAGCATCAGGATATTGAATCAAAAAACCTTCCCTCATCTCAACACTATTGTATACCATCCAAAGTTAATTCAAGTTGGTGATGGCGCGGAGGGCGGCGACACGGGTGTTTAAGTGGGGGTATTTTTTAAGGTTTTCTTTTTTATCTATAAAATCTTGGGCCGCGCCGCGGGCGGCAGCTATTAATTTTACATCTGTTAGTTCTGCAATGCGTAGATCTAGCGCGCCGTGCTGGCTTACGCCGTAAATTGCGCCGGGGCCGCGGAGCTTTAGGTCTAACTCGGCCAGCTTAAAGCCGTCTGTAGTAGTTTCTAGCGCCCGTAAGCGCTGGCCGGGGGCTTTACTATCACTTAGCATCAAAAAGCAGTAGCTTTGGTACTCGCCGCGCCCAACCCGGCCGCGCAGCTGGTGTATCTGGGCTAGGCCAAAGCGTTCGGCGCCTTCTATTAACATTATTGAGGCGTTTGGCACATCCACACCTACCTCTATAACAGTGGTGCTGACTAAAATATCGTATTTTTTGTTAATAAAATCCTGCATTACCTGGTCTTTTTCGGCCGATTTTAGTTTGCCGTGCAGTAAGCCAACTTTTCGGTGTTTAAATTCGTGCTTGGCGAGGCGCTCATAAACCTCTTCGGCCGATAGGCCGGCGCTAAGATCGGTATCGATAATCAGCGGGCAGACTACAAACATCTGGCGGCCGGCTTTAAGCTCCTTTTCTATCTCTTTATTAAGCTGGGCGCGGGAATTGGGCGAACATATTTTGGTTTTAATGGCTTGCCGACCCGGTGGCAACTCGTCCAAAATTGAAACATCCAGTTCTCCGTAGAGCGTTAGCGCTAAACTGCGGGGGATCGGCGTGGCTGTAAGATGTAGAACGTGCGGCATATGCCCAGCTTTAGCCTGCAGTTTTTTGCGTTGGTCCACGCCAAAGCGGTGCTGTTCATCAATAATAATCAGGCCCAGCTTATGCATATCCACCTTTTCGCTTATTAGCGCGTGGGTGCCGATTATGAACCGTATTTGGCCATTGGCTATTCGTATATGGGCTTCGGACTTTTGAGCCGGCTTTAGACCACCGATGAGTAAACTCACTTTGTCGCCGAACCCAACAGTACTGAGCAGTTTAAAGATGGTATCGGCGTGTTGGCGGGCCAAAATCTCGGTGGGCGCCATTAGGGCTACTTGAAAACTTTGTTCCATAGCCATAATTGCCGCCATGGCAGCTACAACTGTTTTGCCGGAGCCGACATCGCCTTCTACCAGCCGGTTCATCGGCTGGGTCTTTTCCAGGTCTTTATATATAGTCCAGGCGACTTTGCGCTGTGCGTTTGTTAGCTTAAATGGCAGTTTTGCGACAAAGTCGCGGGCCAACTTCTCTTTAAACGGAATGGCCAGGCCTTTTTCACGGGTGAGTTCTTGTTTGTTCAAAAGAGCCGCCAGAGTCAGTTCAAAAACCTCTTCAAATCCCAACCGGCGGCGAGCCTGTTGCAAGGCCTTGGCCCCACTGGGAAAATGAATCTCGGTAATCGCCCGGGTGTAATTATTTAGCTTTTCGTTTTTAATAAGCCACTCTGGTAGGTGTTCTGGTAAGTTCGGAATTGATAGAATAGCTTCCCGGACCAGTTTACGGATAGTTGATGACTTTAAGCCCTTAGTCTCGCGGTAAATAGGAATAATGCGGGCGGTGCTGACCGGAAAGTCGCTAACCAACTCTACCGATGGATTCATAATGCTAAAACGACCACGGCGGAGGGCGTATTCGCCAGAAATAAAATAGTCTTGGCCGGTTTTAATGCCGCCGGCGCGGTAGGGCTGGTTAAACCAGATCAACCTGACACTACCTGTCTCGTCCGACGCAATCGCCTCGGTAATGTGCATACCCCGGCGCACATAACGCCCAGTGGCACTAGTAATTTTAGCTTTTAGCGTCACTATACCTGGCCGCAGCTCGCCAACCGGCAAAAAATGGCTGTAATCTTCGTATCGGCGCGGATAATAATCTATCAAATCGCCCAGGGTCTTAATGCCCAAAATAGCCAGCTTTTTAGCCAGCTCTTCCCCTACCCCCTTAAGCTCCGTAATCGACGATGATAATTCCACTACCTAACAGTTTACCAAGTATGCTATCAGACGGCTTCGAGTTGAGTAATCCGGGTTTCGTGATTGTTGAGTTGGCCACTGTGATCAGTTATTACCGCTTTAATGGCTTTGACGTCTATTTTAAGTTCGGCTACGTCTTCTTTGAGTTGATCAACGACTCTGGACATAGGCAATAGCGGAGCAAGACCTTCCAAAATAGCCTTATTCTGATCTCTGATTTCTTCTAGGATCGCGCCTTCGTAGTGGTCGTCTTGCATGGCTGAATTATATCATTCAACAGATTAAAAAGATGTTGTTATTTTTTCTTTAGGCGGAGCCAGAGGCTTGGGCCAAAGTAGATGGGGGCTAGCAGTGGCTGCATGACTTTTTCTAGGCCAATTAGTACGTTTTTGCCTAGAACTTTTTTTAGGCGGGGGGAGCGCAGGTTGGATCCACTCAGTGCAGTCTCGACCTCAAAACCAGCATCGTGAAGCATTTTAATGATGGTTTTAGGGTGGTGGTTTACAAAAGGCAGTTCGCCGGCCTTGATTTTGGAATCGTCCTGAATGCTAATCGGTTTTTTAGGCACAGTTTTGCCGCGTACACCATATCGGATGCGATTTAGAAAGTGAGCATCGTTGGCAAACTCTAGTATAAAAGTACCACCGGGCTTTAGTACTCTGGCAATTTCATTTAGCTCGGTTGCTGGGTCGGGTAAGTGGTGTAAAACCCTTACCACCAAGACAAGATCTACCGAACTGGCAGGCATTTTTAAATCGGCCGCTTGTAGAAGTTTTCGCTCCACCTGAGGCGTGTCTTTAAGATATATTTTGCCAATATCCAACTGTTGTTGGCTGGGTTCGGCCAGGGTAACTTTGTCGGCAAAAGCTGTCAAAAACTTACTTAAACGGCCATAGCCGCCGCCAACATCTACAGCGTGTTTAAAGTGTTGGCCTTTAAGTAGGCGTTTAATAGCCATCTCTTCGGCGGCGTGTTCATAATCACGCCCAGTCCAGTAATCTTGATAATTATACTTTGGGTCGTCATACTGATCGGCCTTCCGAGTTTTTTTGTTTGACGTTGCCACTACTCTAATTCTACCAAAGCCGAGTCTTTAAATGCCTTGCCGCGGCGCAGTAGCATCCGGCCATTCTGAAAATCACCAGACTCGAATATTTCTCGATGTACAGGATTATTGTTGACGTATACCGCATTGGATTGTAGAAGCCTTCTGGCATCACTGCCAGAACTCGCTAAACCAGACTCAACTAGAGCATCTCTAATTGAACCATCTTGCTCGGACTTCACGGATGGGATTTCTTTGCGAATTTCTGCAAGCTCCTCCTCTGACGCATCAGCTATAGATGCTTGACTAGTTAAGTATTTTGTAACTCCTCGGGCCGAGCCAATATCGCCCGCACCGTGGACCAGTTCGGTAACGTTATCCGCCAAAGCTTTCTGGGCGGCACGGCCGCGCGGATTAGCCTGTTGGTCGCTCATAACCTGTTCTATTTCTTCTTTTGATAACAGCGTAAACACTTTTAAGTAATCTTCGACATCGGCGTCATCAGTGTTAATCCAAAACTGGTAAAACTGGGTTGGGCTGGTTTGGGCTGGGTCTAGCCAGATGGCACCTTCCTCAGACTTACCAAACTTAACACCACTAGCTTTGTTAACAACCAACGGCATGGACAGGGCGTGTACTTCGGCGCTTTCTTTTTTGCGAATCAGCGGCACCCCAGAAAGCATATTCCCCCACTGGTCCGAGCCGCCTATCTGTAAAACTACTTGGTGATCCTTATATAGTTGCCAGTAGTCGTAACCCTGTACCAAAGAGTAGCTAAATTCGGCGTAGCTGATGCCAGAGCCATCCTGGCCCATTCGTTCGGTAACAAAATCGCGCTGCATTAGTTCGGTCATAGAATAATGCTTGCCGACATCGCGCAAAAAATCTAGGTAGCCGACGTCTTTAAACCAGTCATAATTGTCTACAGGTGTAAAGTCTTTGCCGGCAAATAGCCGGCTAATCTGTTCTTTTATGCCCTCGACATTTTTCTGTATCTCTTCGCGAGATTTTAGTTCACGTTCGGTGGTTTTACCGCCTGGGTCGCCAATAAGACTGGTAGCGCCTCCGGCTAAAATTACCGCCTTCCAGCCGGCATCAATTAAACGACGAGCGGTCATCATGGCCGCCAAATTGCCGATGGTCATACTGTCGCTGGAGGCATCTATGCCGTGATAAAAGACTTTTGGAGTATCCAGCCACGTTACATCTTGGAATGTCTTGTCCTTTATTAACCCTCGCCAAACCAGGTCTTCGCTTAAGCTCATAAGCTCTTTCTCAGGTGTTTTGTCATACTTTAAGTATTAGTATAACCTACCTTTTAGACCTTATATATGACGCCATCGACAGACTGGCTTTTCAACCCGATTATGTAAAGGTTTTTTGCTATAATACGGTCTGATAGAAATGAGATTGTTAAAGAGTAAAGTGAAAGTGAAAAAAACCGGCAGCGCCAAGCCTCGCCGGCCTTCTAGCCGCTATGTTACAACTCGCAGCGGTAATATCTTAAAGGTACATCGTAGCTTGGGTGAAAAATTTATGGCCAGCCGCGAGGCCAAGGCCCGGCGCAAGGTAGATAGAATGCGTGGCCAGCCTAAATCGCGTTTTAAGCGTATTATTTGGCGCCTGCATCCCAAACGCCAGGCAGCCTATTGGTTTAGCCGAGACGGTGGCATTATGGCGCTTAAAATTACCGGGATCGGCATTTTGGCGTTCTTTATATTGATGCTCGGAGTTTTTGCCTTTTTTAGAAAAGACTTGCCGGCCATTACTGATATATCTGGCAGTAACCTGGGGGGCAGTATTAGTTACTATGATAAAACCGGACAGACTTTGCTGTGGCAAGATTATGAAGGTGTTAAGCGTATCACCGCCCAAAGCTCTGAGATCTCTCATTATATTAAAGATGCCACGGTGGCTACCGAAGACCGCAATTTTTATAACGAGCGAGGGTTTGATGTTAAAGGCATCGTTAGAGCGGCCGTGAACAATGCTAGTCATAGCGGCGGCCGACAAGGTGGTTCTACTATTACTCAGCAGCTGGTCAAGCTTACTCAGGATTGGGCCCAGCAGCGCAGCTTAAGCCGAAAGGTTAAAGAGTTAATTTTGGCAGTAGAACTAGAGCGCAGTTATACCAAGGACGAGATTTTGACCAGTTATCTTAATGCTGCACCGTACGGCGGCGTGGACTACGGTGTTAAAACCGCGGCTTCTGACTATTTCCATAAAAGCCCTAAAGACTTGACACTGCCCGAGGCAGCTATGTTGGCGGCCATCCCTAAATCGCCCTCGGTCTATTCGCCTTATGCCAAAGACTACTTTGATAAAGCCGCTTTTATAGGACGCTATGATTACGTACTGGATTCGATGGTAGCTACCGGCAAGATTAAAAAATCCGAAGCTACCGCCGCCAAAAAATATGACATTCTAGCCGAGGTCCAACCCCAACAAGAAAAATATGCCGGTATTCAGGCGCCATATTTTGTGTTAGCCGCTAAGAGTGAAATTAACACCCAATTTGCCACTAGCGGTAGCAGTAAATCTAGCGGTAAAATTGGTGGCTGGAAGGTTATAACCACTTTGGATCTGGGTTTGCAGGCCATCGCCGAAAAAACCGTCCAAGATAACCGGGCCAATGCGCTAAGCCACGGCGCAGACGAGCAGGCTCTGGTGGCCGAAGATGTCAAAACCGGCCAGATGGTGGCTGTAGTTGGCGGTACCGATTTTAACGACCCAGACCACGGCAAAATTAACTATGCCCAGTGGAATATTTCGCCGGGTTCTAGCTTTAAGCCCTATGACTACGCCTCTTTAATAGAGAACAGTAACAATGCTGGTGCCGGATCGGTACTTTATGACACCCAGGGAGCCTTACCAGGTTATTCTTGCACCAAAAAGGGCTTACCTCCGCCTAAAGGCGATAGCAACTGTCTGCAAGACTATGATCTGCGCTACCCCGGCCCGGTAACTCTGCGCTACGCCATGGGTGGATCGCGTAATGTGCCGGCGGTTAAAGCTATGTTAACGGTAGGGACTGATAAAGTAATTAGCACCGCCGATAAGATGATGAACGTCCCCAACGCCTACAAGTGTTATAACCCCGGAACAGATGTAAATATCGCAACCAAGGCCGACGAGGCCCAATGTTACGGTGCATCGGCTATCGGCGACGGCGCGTACTTGCACTTGGACCACCATGTAAATGGTCTGGCAACAATGGCGCGCTTAGGCTCGGCTATCCCCCAGACCTATATTCTTAAGATCTATGATTCAAAGAGCAGCACTAAGCCGTTTTATCAGTGGAAACAGCCCAAAGGCACTCAGGTTATTCGCCAAGATGCAGCCTATATTGTTGATAATATTGCATCAGACCCTAACGCCAGTTACCTACCTTTTGGCTACTACAAATGGCACCACTATAACGGATGGAATACCGGCATTAAAACCGGCACTACCAATAATGGCTTTGATGGACTAATGATGGGCTGGAACACCCAGTTTGCAGTAGGCAGTTGGGTTGGCTATCACACCCGTAACAAGGCCCTTAGCGGCGCAATGGAATACTCCACCACGCCTTTGACCCGCGGCTTTATGACCGCCGCACTGGACTCATTGCACACCACCCCTGTTAATTGGACCGAACCCAGCGACATTCAACACCAACCAGCTTACGTAGTTACAGGCCATGTTGGGATTGGGTCGGTAGAGCCTAGTCCCAGTACCGATATTTATCCTTCTTGGTATAAACCCAAGGGTGCAACTACTCAGAATGCGGCTATAGATAAGGTTTCTAAAAAGCTGGCCACCAATTGCACCCCGGCACTAGCTAAGCAGACCGAAGCTGGCAATAGTGCAGCTGACCATTTTTCTGTAGATATATATACCGGTGCCGGAGGAGCGGCTAATGGCAACAGCAGCGCGTCAGATGATGTGCACAGCTGTGATGATGACCATCCACATGTAACGATTACGGTTACCGATACTGTGTCTCAAAATCCTAATATTTGCAACGAAAGCTGTACCATCGCCGCTGCCGTTTCGGCAGGGACTCATCCTTTTGACGATTCGCAGTACCCGGATTTTCCTGGCACTGTTAATTTTTCGGTCGGTGGAACGGTAGTAAAATCTTTATCGACAACCGGAGCTCTGTCGTTTACCTATACCCCGACGGCTAGTGGCGACGTAGCCGTTTCGGCTCAGGTTATAGACAGTGTTCTGTATGACGCAACCGACTCGGCAACTGTATCGATGACACTCGCACCCTCTATACCTGCGCTGAGCCTATCATTTACAAAGCTTGGCGGACCGAACAATAAAGTTAAGTTTAGCTGGAATGACAATGGCGATAACCCTTACACAGTTTGTATTGTGGGACCAAGTGGCGGGTGTCTATCGCCAACAAGCAACAACTCAATAAACTCCGGTAACCTATCTAATGGGTCGTACTCGGCCACAGCAAAATCGCACACCGGAATAGTGTCCAATGCAGTCAGTTTTAGTATCCCCTAGATTAGATTTATCCCAACAAGGCTTAAAATTAAACAAGGTCTGACCCTGTATAAAAGCCGGTAAAACTTAGTAGTTTTTACTAAAAAACTCCTTGTTTTATACAGGGTCAGACCATGTTTAATGGGCTAGTCTTTTTCTAAAAAGGTGTTTAGAGCGGAGCGGATATCGCCGACCGATGTAAGAAGGGCTGGCGCTTTGCCAGAACGTACTTTGGGACCAATTGCGGCCTCGAAACCGAGTTTTT
>JAYSLE010000059.1:0-12978 GCA_043725845.1 Candidatus Saccharimonadota bacterium | reverse complement strand
GGCGATGATGCTGCCGCACCGCCAAGCGGACTATAAAAAGAGTTTTAAAAATAAAATAAACAAAAACCGCCCATCTGTTTATCAGATGCGTGGTTTTTGCTGCTTTAGGGTTATAATGTTGTAGTTGTGAGTACAAAAGCAAGCATCGTAGCTATTGTTGGGCGGGCTAATGTTGGTAAATCCAGCCTTTTTAATGTGCTTATAGGCCGGCGCGAGGCTATAGTGGCTACCGAGGCTGGTACTACACGGGATAGCGTGAGCGCCAAAGCCAGCTGGAATGACCGAGATTTTTGGTTAGTAGACACCGCTGGATTAAAAAGTGCCGAGGACGATTTTGAGCTGACTATTCAGGATCAGATAGCAGAGGCGGCTGGAGCAGCCGACGTAATTATGGTGGTAGTGGAGGCCGATGTACCAATTACCCAGGAGGACCGCCGGGTAGCCAATTTGGCCCTTAAAACCAAAAAACCAGTGATATTGGTCGTTAATAAACTTGATAAAAACCGCCGGGCTAACCTGGCGGATTGGCAAAAACTGGGCATAAAGCCCGTGCTTGGCGTAAGCGTAAGCCAAAAGATTGGCCTAGAGAGCCTTTTACAGGCCCTACAGGGCCATTTAGCCCCTATAAGCCTAAGTGAGGACACTGATCGTATTAGGCTAGCAATACTGGGCCGTCCAAACGTTGGCAAATCATCATTTTTTAATACTCTAGCCAAAAAACAACAAGCCATCGTAGCCGATAGGGCAGGGACTACCCGCGACGTTAACCGAATTGTGATGCGCTACCACGAACGCGAAATAGAACTACTAGATACCGCCGGCATTCGCCGCAGTGGCAAAATTGAGCGCGGAGTAGAGCACTTTAGCGTGCTAAGAGCCTTAGCTGCTATCGAAGAAGCCGATATCTGCCTAGTGATGATGGACGCCCTAGAACCTAGCGTTCAGTTAGATCAAAAAATAGCCGAGCTGGTTAAAGAGGCCGGCAAAGGTCTGATATTAGTTATAAATAAATGGGACGCCGCCGAAAAAGACGCCTACACCCGCGACCAACTGGCCCCAACCATAGCTCGAGACTTTGCTTTTGTACCTTGGGCGCCGTTAATTTTTACCAGCGCGGTAACTGGCCAAAACGTCGCTAAAATTTTTGATTTAGCACTCGAGATATCTGATGCCCGCGCCGAACGCTTTAAAACTCCCGAACTTAACCGCTGGCTGCGCCAAGTTATAGATACCCACCCACCGGCTGGTCTAAGGAACCGTCAGCCCAAACTTAACTACATGGTCCAAGAAGATAGTCTAGACTTACCCAGTTTTAAAGTGTTTGGTGCCCACACCAAATTTTTGCACTGGAGCTATAAACGCTACATGGAACGCAAGTTCCGCGAAAAGTGGCCTCTAGCCGGCACGCCTTTAAAATTCTGGTTCATCGAGAAACACCCCGAAAGAGACCATAAAGCTTATAAAACCCAGGATAAGTCATAGCCCGAATGGACTTGGCCAACTTTAGGCTTTAGACTTCTTTTATGAGTCTGTTTCAGAAAAAACCACTGGCTATCAGCAGCGTACCGCTTTATACGGTAGGTGCTAATAAAACAGTGCTAATTATTGGGCTGGGCAACCCCGGCGAAGAGCACGATGGCAGCCGGCATAATATTGGATTTGCCGCATTAGATAGCTTTGCCAAATATAATGAGTTTCCGGCCTGGACCAACAAGAAAGATCTTAAGTGCGAATTTAGCGTCCACACACTAGGCGAGAGCAGGGTAGTTTTATGCAAACCCACAACATTTATGAACAACAGCGGCGAGGCCGCTCAGGCCGTGCAGCATTTTTATAAAGTTTTTAACGGCCAAACCCTGGTGGTTTATGACGAACTAGCCATTCCATTTGGCCAGCTACGAAGCCGCCTGGGCGGCACCGACGCCGGCCACAACGGCGTAAAATCGCTGATTCAGCACATAGGCGATGATTTTGGCCGCCTCCGCATAGGAATTGGCTCGACAATATCCAAAAAGACCGACCCGGCTAAGTTTGTTCTGGATAAATTCAGCAAAAAAGAGCAGGGTAGCCTGCCGCTAATCCTAAAAGAATCCAGCGCCATGATTACCGAATACATCTTTAGCGGCGAATTACCCCACGACACAAGAAAAATACTATAGATACTCGACGTTAGACGCTAGATATTAGAACTTAGCCACAAAGCTTTAGAGCTTGTTGTTCAGCAATAGCCACGGTAGCCGCTTTGTCTGTTTTCTTGTTAGATGCAGTGCCTTGTAGCTAGACATGTTTTTGATATTTACCTGCTTATTAACTTTTTTGGTCATCTGTCGGTCAATTGCTAGTGGTGAGAAAGGGTAAATTTGGTGTCCCAAAAACTTTATCCCCCTCTTTGCTGGAAAAACTAGATTGTTTTTTGAATTTAATTGTAATGCCAGATTAACGGATAGCCATACGGAAACTAGCTCTTGAATAGCTTTAACTTGAGCTTTTGTACCTTCAAAAATCACAAAATCATCACCGTAGCGAACGTAGCCAAGAGGTTTTATTTGATGGCGAACAAAACGGTCGAACTCATTCAGATAGATATTGGCAAAAATCTGGCTGGTCAAATTGCCAATGGGGATACCTGTCTGTCTGTCTAATTGTGAGCTGTAGCTTTCAATCACTTTGTCAAGAAGATCAAGTGCTTTTGTTTCGCTGATACAGCGTGTCAAACATTCCCTTAGGGTCTGGTGATTTACATTGTCAAAAAACTTGAAAATATCTGCACGCAAAACCCAAGTTTGACTGTGCTTTGTTGTGAGTTGTTTGGTTCGCAGTAGTGCTTGGTGCAAACCTTTGTTTTTGCGGCAAGACCAAACATCATAATCCAACCTTGAATCAGTTAGCGGTACTAAATAATCATATAGAAGACGATGCACTACCCGGTCGCGTACACCAGCGACGGCGATATCACGCCGTTTCTTCTCGTTCACAATCCTATGACCGTACGGACCGTGTTGGTAGCGCCCGGTGTTAACATCAGCACAAAGTCTCAATAAACCAGTCTCTAGTTCGGCTTCAAAAGCCATAATCTCGCGGCTGGGTTTTTTGCCCCTGCGAAAAGCCGCCCAAGCCCGCCAGATGTTTGTTAGACTTAGGTCTATGGAAGAATTATCGGTTATCACCATCACCTATGAAATATACAAGAAACTAATTGTACTCTCTACTACCATTGATAAAAAATACCGCTACACGCTCGGCGAACCGGTCGTAACCAGCTGCGAGACTACGCTAGAACAACTTATTCTAGCAAAGCAAGCGCCAAAAACCCTCAAAACGACCTATCTTATAAGCGCTGATGCGGCGGCGGAATTAACTGCTCTAAAACTACGGGCTATTTTAGAGCTTAAATTAGCCAACGCAACAAACATCCTAAAACTCCAAGCCAAACTTAGCGAGGCCCGTCGTCAAATTGGCGGCTGGCGTAAAAGCGTCACATAAATTAGCTTCCCATACCTCACCAGGACACGACCATTGTTGTCACCATGAACATTCGATTCGTTCACGTTCGGCTGGCCATTGTCGTTAACATACGAGTTCAGCACGTAGTCGTTGGCATCGATGCGCTCGTAAAAAATTCATCAGGTTCTCTCCACTAGCTACGCATAGATAGTTTCTCTAATATTTTCAGCCCGCTAATTGCAAACTCCTGATGACAATTCGTGGGGTGTTTGTAAGGTTCTGGTTGTATAAGTATCCGATCACATACCTTAAAGATGTGGCAGACCTAAACCTATAACAATCCCTCGAGGCACCGAAAGGCGGCTACGCCGATGGATTACTCACCTCTTGGGGGTTATTGTAGCAAAGTTATTAATTTTGGTCTTTGTATTAAGCAAAGACAAAGAAAAAAGAGAAGCAGAAAAGTTTAAGTTTTACCCCACCAGGACACGACCAGCGTAGCCACCATGAACGAACGATCCGAACACGTACGGCTGGCCATTGCCGAAAACATACGAGCGCAGCACGTAGTCGTAGGCATCGACGCGCTTATCGGCTAGATCAAAGTGGCGAACATAGGTTCGGTCAAATACCCCGCCTTCAGATAAGGAGTCTCCTTGAGCGCGTAAGGTTTGCCAGAGAGTCATGTCTTCGAGAAAACTAGGAACTCGTAGGTCCGGCGTATTGGCCTGCAGTTTAACTAGATTTGCTCGCTGCTGTGCAACGGTTCCGTACAGATCCGGGTTGAATTTGTTTGGCACTAGGCCAAATTGGACTTGGTTGCCATTAGCCGGATCCGTACCGGAGAGCTCTTCAGAACTATAGCGCTTAACGATTTTAGACCACATAGAAGTGCTGTATGGCTGTTCTTTACCGAAGGTTTCGGCAAGTTTTATAAGTTCATCGGCTGAAGCGGTAATGTTAGGAGAGGCAATGACAGTAAAGCGTAGTTCGGGATCGGCTTCCATGGCCTGCCTTACATAATCAAGCTTGTCTTGGGTTAACCAAATAGTAAACTCTTCGGCAACAGATTCTAGATCGGCAGGATGGAGTTGTTCTTCTGGCTCACGATCAGCGTTTAGCTGCTTGGCAATATTTTGGTAACCCCTAAAAGCCGCGTCAAGCTGCGCCACAAGAGCCTCTTTAGTATCAGTAGGGCTGGTCTTAACATCGGTAGTTGATTCAACCGCAACTGCACCGGCAAAGGCTGGAAGCACCAAGCCTCGTGCTTTTGCAGCCTCAGCAATTTCTTGCGCAGCACTAATTAACCATTCGTCCGGCTGCCCGGCGGCATCAATAGTAACTCTTAGTCCGTTCCGTCCAATATCCATAATTTATAGTAGCTCCTTTAAGGTCTAGCCATTGCTAGATTTATGCTTATGATACTACTTTTGCTTATGATTGTCAAAGTTTTGGTACTAAAAAGGCCTCTAGAGGGGGTGGGCACCGCTAGAGGCCATTTTAGGGGACGAGACAAGCTCATCCCTTAAATACACCCTTCAACCCACCGTAAGCGAAGCGTCAAAATCTGCTAAAAATAGACAAGATATTGCGCCAGATTGATTCATAAATGAACCAAACACATCCCGGAGGACCCGCTTTACCCACATGAGAGAGGGAAAAGAAAGGTTAAAGGGGTTAGTTTATTTAAGAGATTCCCAGCACTTACCCTGCAGGCGATGATATTAAAGACCACTAACTTTTCAAATCGCTTGAGGTGTACTTTGTTGGTGAATCTGGATAAAATTCATCTGCACGGTAAGTGCTGGGGCAGGCTAGACATGTGGAGGGTAACAACATTAGTCCGGCCTATTATTCTCTTAAACAATCTAACAAATTTGTCTAACAAAGATGTTAGAAATGGGGGTATAAGGTACGTAAATGCAAAAATCACACTTACAGGTTGCAATTCTAGCAAATAAGTGTCTTTATGTCAATACTTTTTAAGATAATATGAACAATGTCAATACCCTTACGCTTAACGATCCAGACTATCCTGTAATGCTACGGGACATTCCCAGCCCGCCAAAGCAACTTAACTACATTGGGGCTAACCCTTCAACCTGGCTGGACAGACCCCGAGTAGCGGTAGTCGGCAGCCGTAAGGCCAGTGCCTACGGCGCACACGCTACTAAGCGGATAGTATCGGAGCTGGCAGGCAGCGGCGTAGCAATTATTAGCGGCCTAGCATATGGGATAGATGCTATTGCCCACCAAGCAGCGTTAGATGCCGGCGGGCTAACATCGGTGGTTTTAGCCGGCGGCTTGGACAGTATCTATCCAGCTATGAACGCCAACCTAGCAAATAACATCTTAAAAACTGGTGGCAGCATAATGTCCGAATACCCAGATGGGACACCGTCTTTTAAGCAAAATTTTATCGCTCGTAACCGCCTGGTGAGTGGGCTATCTGATGTTCTTTTAATAACCGAAGCAGCAGTTAACAGTGGCACTATGCACACCGCTCGTTTTGCACTAGACCAGGGTAAAACAGTTATGGCCGTACCGGGCAATATAACCAGCCCGGGTTCCGAAGGCTGCAACAACCTTATAAAAAGCGGGGCCTTGCCGGCAACCGAGGCTGCGGATGTATTTTTTGCCTTAAATCTTAGCCCTTCAAAGAGCACTGTCAGAGCACCATTTAAAGGTACCAAGCAAGAGGCCGCCATCTTAGAACTGATTATCGAGGGAATCAATGCCCAGGAAGATCTAGCCATCGCCTCCAACTTAGATAGCTCGGCCTTTTCTAGTAGTCTAACCATGCTAGAAATTTCCGGACATATTCGGCCGGCGGGCGCCGGGCTGTGGATACTGGCCTAAAGGCAACCTACAAAACTCAAAGTTCAAAATTCAGATATCTAATTCTTAAGATTGATTTTTAGTTTTTGGATTTTAAGCATATGTTAATATGCGTTGTATGCCTAAAAACCTAGTAATTGTAGAATCCCCAGCCAAAGCCCGAACTATTGGCCGCTTTTTGGGTAGTGATTACGAGGTAGAAAGTAGTTTTGGCCATATCCGAGATTTACCCAAGAAGGGCATTGGCGTAGATGTTAAAAAGCATTTTGAACCGACTTATGAAGTAAGCGATGATAAGACTAAAACCGTCAGGGCATTAAAAGCCGCCGCCAAAGGTAAAACCGTTTGGCTGGCCAGTGATGAGGACCGCGAAGGCGAGGCTATTGCCTGGCATGTCTGCGCTGTACTCGGCCTAGACCCAGCTAAAACCAAACGAATTGTCTTCCACGAAATTACAAAACCAGCAATTACTGCGGCGGTGGCTAATCCACGAACCTTGGATATGAAACTGGTAGATTCCCAGCAAGCTCGGCGTATTTTAGACCGACTTGTCGGCTACGAGCTTAGCCCGGTGCTGTGGAAAAAGGTCCGTACTGGTCTTAGCGCCGGACGAGTTCAAAGCGTAGCTGTGCGCTTAATTGTGGAACGCGAACGCGAAATTAAAGCGTTTGATCCCAAAAGTTCGTTTAAGGTATCTGCTGTTTTTGACGCCGAGGGCAAGGAATTGCCAGCCGAATTAACAGAGAAGATTAAAGACCTATCTCCTGCAAAAGATTTCCTAAATGCAGTAAAAGACGCAGATTTTAAAGTAGCTAGGATCGATCAAAAACCGGGTAACCGCTCGCCCGGGCCACCATTCACCACCAGTACCCTGCAACAAGAAGCTTCGCGCAAACTTGGCTATAGCGTTCGCCAAACCATGACATTAGCTCAGCGCCTATACGAACACGGACACATTACTTATATGCGTACCGACAGCACAAGTCTATCGGGGCTGGCCATCGATGCCGCCAAAAAATATATCACGGCCGAATACGGTGAAAAGTATTGCCAAACCCGCCAATACAAAACCAAAAGCCAATCGGCCCAAGAAGCCCACGAGGCTATTAGGCCAACTCATTTTAATAAGCTCGAGGCCGGTGCAGACCCCCAGCAAATAAAGCTATATAGGCTAATATGGCGCCGGGCTCTGGCCAGCCAAATGGCCCCAGCTGCAGTAGAAAAAACCGAAATTTTAATCGATATAAGCGGCCGTAAAGAGCAATTCTTATCTGTTGGCGAAGTATTAAATTTTGATGGCTTTTTAAAGGTTTACGGCGGCGGCAAGGACGATAAGCTGTTGCCAGCAGTAGAGGTTGGCCAAAAGCTAAAGCTAGATTCTTTAGGCGCTCTAGAAAACTTCACAAAGCCCCCAGCCCGCTATAGCGAGGCCGCACTAGTCAAGAAGCTAGAAGAGCTGGGCATCGGCCGCCCCAGCACCTATGCACCGACCATAGGTACCATTCAAACCAGAGAATACGTTGAAAAAAAGGATCTTGAGGGTAGCCAAAGAACCCTCCGTGAACTAGCCTTGGAAAAATCTAAGATCATTGAACGTACTCAAGAAGTGATAGTAGGTGCCGATAGAGCCAAATTAACTCCGACACCGCTAGCTGATATTGTCACGGACTTTCTACTAAAATACTTTGAATCAGTTATGGACTATGACTTTACGGCCCAGGCCGAAAAAGAACTAGACCACGTAGCCGAGGGTAAGCTCACATGGCAAGAAATGCTGACACATTTTTACGAAAAATTTCATCCCTTGGTTGAAAAATCGGCTGATGCTAGCCGGGCCGAAACTGTGCAGGCTCGTAAACTTGGCATCGACCCCAAGAGCGGCTTTAAAGTTTATGCCCGCTTAGGGCGTTTTGGCCCCATGCTACAGCTTGGCGAGACCCCGCCAAGGGATAAAAAGGACAAAAAAGACGAAGAAGGCGCCAAGCCCCGTTTTGCTCCTATGCCGGAAAACGCTGAACTAGACACTGTGACCCTAGAGCAAGCTTTGCCGATGTTTGAACTACCCCGCGTGGTAGGCAAAACCACCGATGGCCAAGAGATCACTGCCGATATTGGGCGCTTTGGACCATACATTAAAGTGGGCGGTGCATTTACTAGCATTAAAGACCACAACCCCATGACCATCAAAGAGGCCGAGGCAAGGATAGTACTAGCCGAAAAGGCAAAAGTTGAGGCCGAACGAATAATCGCCGTCTTTGGTAAACTCCAGGTCTTAAATGGCCGTTACGGACCGTATGTAACCGATGGTAAGGAAAACGCCAAAATCCCCAAAGACCAAGACCCAAAAAAGTTAACCGAAGACGAAATTAAGGTCCTATTAGAACAAAAAGCTGCACAGCCGGCGGGCCGAGCCAACTACAGCCGGCGCAGAACCAGGTCAAAGACTAAATAATGGGTTGCCATTTATCCACAAGGTTTACAGTTTGGCAATAAACACTCGTGGCAAATTATACATAAACGGATTGTGCCAGCTAGTCTAATTAGTGTTAGAATAAATTAGTTGAATAATCCGTTTGACTTTTAAAAACTATCGTTTTATAATTGTGGAAACCTAGAGCGTTTTTGGTGGTCTCTACAGGTAAAGATAATATATGGAACAAGAACAAACCAACCAGACCGAACTGAACATCGAAAGCACTGTGCGCGATATATTGGGCACTATCGAGCGCGAGCGAGAACGAGAGATCGTTTCCCGCCGTTTTGGGCTGTTTGACAGACGTGAAACCCTAGAACAAATCGGGGAACTGCTGGGCATAACAAGAGAACGTGTCCGGCAACTAGAAAAAGTTGTAGTAACTAAACTAAAGGCCGTTGCTAAAGATTTACCTCACATGGCCGAGATCGAGAAGACTCTTGGTGACCACCTTACAAAGATGGGTAACGTAGCTCGAGTTAGCGATCTTAGCGCCAAACTAACCACCGACAACAGTAAGATCGACCAATCCCGAGTGGCATTTTTAGCACAGCTAAGTCCTAAGATGGCGGTTATCGATGATAATGATCATTTTTTCCATTCCGTAGGCCTGGCCGCCGAGCACACCGAAAAAGCAATACGCGAACACGTAACAAAGATTATCGAAGCCATCAAGAAAATTAATGAACCAACAAGTATCGAAAAAGTTGCCGAAGGTGTGGGCTCAAAAAACCCAGCTCACGTTGAAGCCCTGGCTGGAATTTCCAAAAACATTGCTAATCTAAACGGCCGATGGGGCCTGATTAAGTGGCCGATGGTAAATCCTAAAAACATTCGGGATAAAATTTATGTCATATTGCACGAAAGTAAAGAGCCCATGCACTTTAGCGAAATCTCCACAGCAATTAAAAAGAGTGATTTTAAGCGCAAGGATGTTACTACCCAGGCAATCCATAATGAACTTATTAAAGACAAGCGTTTCGTGCTTATCGGGCGGGGAATTTACGCCCTACGCGAATGGGGCTATAAGAAGGGTACCGTGGCCGACGTAATTGCCGAGGTACTTAAAAAAGAAGCCGGGCCACTGCACCGAGACGAAATCGTTAGGCGCGTACTTAAAACTCGCCGCGTAAAAGAAACAACTATCTTGCTAAACCTTCAGGGCAAACCTCAGTTTAAGCGAGTAGCCAAAGCCACCTACGCCCTAGCCGAATAGCATTTAAAGCCTTTGCTAGCCGCAACAGGGAAGGGTAGCTCCTGACGACTAGATGGGCCTGCTAAGCTTAAACACTGTATAATTAGGACAATGGTTGTAAATTTTATTAGAGAAGGGATTTGGTCGTGAAGTTTTTGGTAAGGCGCAGTTCGGCCGAGCAAGTGGGGCATGATCATTGCCTACTAATGCTAGAGGTACCCCGCGCCAACGATAAAAAAGAACTGTCCGCCGAACAGATGTTGGCAGCTTTGCACGGCATTTTACGCTTAAAAAAAGAAATCCGTAGTTCTGGCACTATACAAGAGCATATAAGCCTAGAGATCGCGGCTATTGGCCAACGAATAAGATTTTATATATGGACCCCAAAGCATTTGCAGGCCTTTGTAGAAGGCCAGGTGTACGCTCAGTACCCTACAGCCCAGATTTTTGAACAAGAAGAGGACTATGCTGCACGCACTCTCCACCAAACCGTAATTCATACCACGGACCTAGTATTAACTGATAATGAGACGCTTCCTATCAAAACTTTCCCTAGCTTTGAGGTTGACCCGCTTGCCGCTATTACCGCCACACTAGCCAAACTAGACAACGAAGACGAAGAAATGTGGATCCAGATTATAGCTAGGCCAATATCTGATGATTGGCACAAACGCGGCGCCAAAATGGCGGCCCGTATTCGCAGTGGTGGTGGCCTTTTTGGCACAGGCGCAGGAGGCGCAACGCTCAATTATGCCGGACAAGTTTTTGGAGCATTAGCCAAGCCACCCGGTGCCAGCGGAACGGGCGAGGGAACTGCCGCCCCAGAACTATCAGAGCGCGACAAATCACGGATTGCTGCAATAGAAACTAAGACTGTAAAGCTGGGTTACCAAGTTAAAATCCGATTTTTGTACGCTGGGCACGATCAACACACCGCAGGCCATAGAATGCAGGCCCTAGTAGGGGCTTTTAAGCAGTTTAACACCACTAATCTAAATGGTTTCGAAGCTAAGGCCGCCAGCTATAACCGCGCCAGCCAGGAGATGTTCCAGGCTCGCCACTTCCCAGACAATGGCTATATTTTAAATATTGAGGAGCTGGCTAGTATCTTTCATTTACCGCATACGTCAGTAGAGACTCCCAATATACTCTGGGCAACATCCAAAACCGCCGAACCACCGCCAAATGTTCCAATATCCGAACCGGGGAAAGAAAACGATATCAGTTTATTTGGTGTAACAAATTTTAGGGGCGATAATACGGTTTTTGGTGCCCACAGAGTCGACCGCGGTCGGCACATTTACATTTTAGGCCAGACCGGCACCGGTAAATCTGGCGCACTAGAACTTTTGACACTGTCTGATATCTACTATGACCAGGGTTTTGCAGTTATTGATCCACACGGCGACTATGCTCAGCACGTGCTTAGTTTTATACCTCCGCGCCGAGTAGACGACGTAGTTTACTTTAACCCGGCCGATACGGCGTACCCTATCGGCTTTAACCCACTAGAAATAAATGATCCTAGCCTTAAAGGACACATTAGTTCCGAGCTGGTGGGCGTATTAAAACGCCTTTTTTCCGAAAGTTGGGGACCAAGGCTAGAATATATACTGCGCTACACCCTGTTAGCACTACTAGATTATCCTAACTCAACGATGCTAGATATAACCCGTATGTTAACCGACAAAAAATTCCGGGAAAACGTGATTAGCTACGTTGATGATCCGGTGGTCAGAAATTTTTGGGTGAAAGAATTCGCGGCCTGGAATGATAAGTTTGCTAACGAGGCCGTTGCGCCGGTACTAAACAAAGTTGGAGCCTTTACTGCCAACCCGATGGTCAGAAACATCATCGGCCAGCCTAAAAGTACCTTCAATATCCGATCTATTATGGACCAGGGAAAAATTTTAATAGTAAATCTTAGCCGCGGTCTTATGGGCGAGGATAACGCCGGAATATTGGGCGCTATGATGGTTACCAGAATTCAGCTAGCCGCCATGGGCCGTGCCGATATGCCCCAAGAACAGCGCAAGCCATTTTATTTGTATGTCGATGAGTTCCAAAACTTTGCCACCGACAGTTTTGCCACTATTTTAAGCGAAGCTCGCAAATACGGTCTTAATCTAACTATTGCCAACCAGTACATATCCCAGATGGAAGAACCAACCCGTAACGCGGTATTTGGCAACGTAGGTACAATATTAACTTTTCGTATTAGTCCCGATGATGCGCCGTTTTTAGAAAAGTACTTTACGCCTCAGTTCGAGGCCGCCGATCTAATCCAACAACATAGTCGTTTTTTTGTTATTACGATGATGATAAAGGATGAAAAGGCTCCAGCATTTTCGGCCAAGACGCTTAACTTGCCAACCCCGCCATCCGATTCGTCGATGCAAATAATTGAACTGAGCCGCCAGCGCTACGCTAAGGACCGAGCGACCGTAGAAGCCCATGTACGCACCAATAGTGGCCTGGAGTCACCAGTGTCCGCATCCAACCGGCAGCAGCAGGAAGAATCATACCCAGACCTGCGGCCTAGGGCCCAAGCTCAACTAAACAATATCCCCGCTCAAACAACGCCTGGTACAGTGCCGACTAGCCCTCACGGAGGTAAAGCAGCTCCTGCTATCGGTCATGCCGCTGCTAGTAACCATGGCAGTCCAGCGCAAACAAAAACCAATCCAGAGCCCAACAAGCCTATCTCGTCTTCCTCAAAACGCCGCCGCAATCGCTCTCGCAAAAAATCAAATTCGTCTAGAGCATCTTCTAATGCTCCTGCTACTACCCCTAGTAAAGGGGTAGGTGGTGAAGGGATTATGCCCAATGCTGACGCAGAAGAACTTATGGTCCGACTACATTAGTCAACGGTAGTCGTGTTTTGGCTTGGTGAACCTATCCAATCGAGATTGAATTTATATTTCCGAAACTAGAACATTTTACGAACATAGACTGTAAGACACTGGAAGGCTAAACAACTAATAAAAACAAAGTTCGGGTAGCTGGGGGAGCAGAAGATACGGAACAT
>JAYSLE010000058.1:0-7451 GCA_043725845.1 Candidatus Saccharimonadota bacterium | reverse complement strand
CAGGTGTCTTCCAAATGCAGGTTTAAATCTACCTCGGTGCCAAAAATTGCTTGCTCAAAGCCAATTTCTATATCTGTTTCTACGTCTCGTCCACGGTTTTGGTGCTGGCGTCCACCACCGCCTCCGCCGCCAAAAAAACTGCCCAAAATATCGCCCAGGCCAAGATCACCAAAATCAAAATTAAACTCTTGGCCCTGACCGCCGCCAAAACCGGCGAACGGGTTGCCACCATCGCTAGCTGCGCTAGAACCCACGCCGGCATGGCCAAACTGATCATAGCGCTGGCGCTTGCCGGTATCTTTTAAGACCTCGTAAGCTTCGTTAACCTCTTTAAAGCTCTCCTCGCTACCACCGCGGTCGGGGTGATGCTCTACAGCTAAACGCCGATAAGCCTTCTTCAATTCATCAGCAGAGGCAGTCTTACCAACCCCCAAAACCTCATAATAATCCCTCTTAGCCATGCCTGGCCTCAGCCTTAGAGCCAACCGTCAACCACCAAACCTGACAATTATGAAGTAAGTTCATCTAAGGCTACCTCGACTTCATAAATCCCGAATTCATATTCATTAGTTGACAGTGGCGACCATTCGGCAATCATTACATGAGGTAACAGTCTACCCGTATCGAAAATACTTACTTTGCACCCTACAATTACCCCCACACCGGATTCTCGAAACTGGGCAGCACTAACAATCCTGCCATCGCTGAGTTGTTGGGATCTTTTTCGGGCCTCAAGTTTCGATTGACCGTTGATGTGTTTCCACTCTATCCCGTCGAGTAAATCATTGAGCTTAAAGGTTATCGAGTGTAACCGATTGAGACTGTCATCTCCTGGTATACTCTCCATTACTTTTCCTTGTCGTCGACCACTTCGCCCTCTATTGGATCTTCTTTCAAAGACCCTGAGCCTGTCGAATGGGTATCAGTTTTCTTCCCAGATTTCTTTCCGGACTCCTGGTCTTTGCTTTCAGCTTTTGGCTTTTCGCTTTCGGCTGAATCCGCCTGGGCGGATTCATACATTTTGGCGCCAATCGGCATTACCTTATCGGAAAGATCCTTGGCGGCTTTTTCTAGTTCGTCTTTATCGGTCGCCTCTAGATGGGTTTTGGCCTCATCTATAGCCTCTTGGATGGTTTTAACATCTTCTTCTGACAGCTTGTCTTTATAGTCTGTCTTCATTTTTTCGGCCTGGTAAACAGCGTTATCCAGTTGGTTTTTAACCTCTATGGCCTCGCGTTTTTTCTTATCTTCTTCGGCGTGGGCTTCGGCGTCTTTGGCGGCCTTTTCTACCTCGGCCTTATCTAGATTTCCGCTACCGCTAATGGTAATGCTTTGTTCTTTTCCGGTGCCTTTATCTTTGGCGCCGACATTCAAAATGCCGTTGGCATCGATGTTAAAAGTAACTTCAATTTGCGGAACGCCGCGCGGTGCGGGTGGAATGCCATCTAGCACAAAGCGGCCAAGGGATTTGTTATCGCCCGACAGTTCTCGCTCGCCCTGTAAAACGTGAATTTCTACACTATTTTGGTTGTCGGCGGCGGTACTAAACGTTTCGTTCTTACTGGTTGGAATGGTGGTATTTCTTTCTATCAGCTTGGTGGTCACGCTACCCAAGGTTTCAATGCCGAGACTGAGTGGGGTTACGTCTAATAGCAATACATCTTTAACGTCGCCCTGCAATACTCCGCCCTGAATTGCAGCGCCTACGGCCACAACTTCGTCTGGATTAACTCCTTGAAGTGGGTCTTTACCAAAGATTTGCTTAACTTTTTCTACCACGGCTGGCATACGAGTCATCCCGCCAACCAAAACAATTTCGTTAATGTCTTTGGCTGTTAGTTTGGCGTCTTTAATAGCTTTTTCGCACGGGCCGGCAGTTTTATCTATTAGGTCTTGGACTAGTTCGATTAGCTTGGCGCGGGTCAGCTTATATTCAAAGTGCTTGGGACCATCGGCATCGGCCGTCAAAAACGGTAGATTAATGTCTGCAACTTCGGTCGTCGACAGCTCTTTTTTGGCCTTTTCGGCCTCTTCCTTAAGGCGCTGCATTGCGGCTTTATCGTCTTTAATATCTATGCCAGATTCTTTTTTAAACTGCTCCACAAAGTGGTTAACGATGCGCATATCAAAATCTTCGCCGCCTAGGTGGGTATCGCCATTGGTGCTTAACACCTCAAATACGCTATCGCCCAGCTGTAATATTGATACGTCAAAAGTTCCACCGCCAAGGTCAAACACGGCAATTTTTTCTTCTTTACCCTTGTCTAACCCATAGGCCAATGCGGCCGCGGTTGGCTCGTTGATAATGCGCTTTACCTCTAGCCCGGCAATTTTACCGGCGTCTTTGGTGGCTTGGCGCTGGCCATCGTCAAAGTAAGCCGGAACGGTTATTACGGCCTCGGTTACCGGTTCACCCAGGAATGCCTCGGCGTCGGCCTTTAGTTTGCCTAAAATCATGCCGCTGACTTCTTCGGGGCTGTATTCTTTGCCGGCCATTTCTACTTTTACACCAGTACCAGCCTTAACGATCTTATAAGGCATTAGTTCTATATCTTTTTGGACTTCGTTATCTGTAAATTTGCGGCCAACCAAACGCTTAACACCAAAAATGGTGTTGGTTGGGTTGGTTACGCGCTGGCGATTAGCTACCTGGCCAACCAAGCGCTCGCCGTTTTTATTAATAGCCACCACGCTTGGCGTAGTACGATTACCTTCGCTGTTGGCAATAATCTCCGGCTTGCCAGACTGCATTACCGCCATCGCACTGTTAGTTGTTCCTAGATCTATTCCTATAATTTTTCCCATGATTATCCTTTCTTATTTATAACTACGCTTTATCGGGATCATCCGTGCCCCTTAACTTATGAAAGAGTTCCACTGTCTTAGTTCTTCTAAAACGGCCTCTAGCCAAACGAGCTTCTTCACTCAATCCCTCTGCTTCGTCCGTTCGACCTGTTGCTCCCGCTTCAACAGCTTGTCTTTCAAGGTCTTCTGCGTTGGTCTCATGGAACCCCGAACTTAAGTCATGTTCAGAGACTTCTCGAAAATCTTCGGCACTATTCATTATTTTTTCTCCGTTTCTTGTCTTGCCGGTTGGTCATGATGCATTAAGTCCGAATAACCTTGTTTGCGGCCGTACCCCTCAACAAGTGTTTGTCCAAGTAGCCAGTTCTCATATTGATCGACCCATCTAAGGTCGGCTACGCCATCAATCAAAGCCTGATTAGAGGCATGTGACGCATCTTGGCCCCCTATCGGTGGATCCACTGCCTTGAGCGAACCCGCGAGTAAACTCCGTGCAGTACGTACAACCTTTTGGGCACCAATTTGATCTTCCGACGAAGGATCTAGAATTACCAAGGCCCTATCGAACGCCCGTGCAAGCTGTTCATTGGTTAGTCGTGGAGTAATAAGGTCTCTGAGATCTACTAAATAACCTGGTGCCTCTATACCGTCACGTTCAGCTATCGCCTCGGCCACAATGACACCGGCAACACGTGAAATCAGTTTATCTATAGACAAACCCTCGAGTTGGAGTTCGACTAGTTTTCCAGGCGAAAATTCGCGGCTTTCAACTCTTCTTTCTTCAAAATCAACCCTTATGACTTCACTACTCATAACTAACCTCTTTTTACCCTAACCAGAGCGTGGCGGATAATTTCGTCGCCGATTTTGTAGCCGGGTTGAAGCTCCTCGCAAACAACTTCAACATCTCCTCCGCTATCCTCTATGCTAATTGCTTCGTGTAGTTTAGGGTCAAACTTTTCTTTAACGGTTTTAATGCGCTCTACGCCCAGTTGCTCTAGGGCCTTATCAAACTGGTCGGCGACACTTTTTACGCCCTTAACGTAGTCATTGTTGGCTAATTCTTTGGGCGCGTGTTTTAAAGCCCGCTCTAAATTATCCAACACCGGCAAAAGATCGCGCAGAATCATCGCTTTGTAAACATTTGCCATCTGCAAGCGTTCTTCACCTGCCCGGCGACGTACGTTTTCGGCATCGGCTCTCTCGCGCAGCAACGCCTCCGTCAGATCCACTATTTGCTGTTGCAAATCCTGGGTGGCTTTTGGCTTTTGGCTTTTGGCTTTTGGCTTATTCATATAGGTTTTTCTCCAAAGATTCGCCGGCGCTGCCAACCAACGTCATTACATCGCGGTAGCTTTGGCGGGTAGGGCCTAGAACACCGATGTAGCTGCGGTCAGAAAACGGGCTGCGAAAACGGCTAATAATTAAACTACAGCCACTGTTACGGCCAATGGGGTTTTCTTGGCCGATGTAAACGCTTAGCGGTTCGTTGGGCGCGGCTTCTTGCAGCCAGGGCTGCAAGTTGTCCAGAAGCCTCGCAACCTCCTGGACTTGCCCGGCCTGCATAAACTCTGGCTGGCCAAACAAATTTGATAAACCACTCATATACAGCTGGTTGCCAATGGTAGCCATGCCTAGGTTATGGGTAAGTTCTACCAAAGTATCCACGGCGTTGCGGATAGCGTACTCCGGCACATTCCCCCCTGTTAAACGGGAAGTTAAAGCCTGCTCACGACGTTCGCCAGACTTTGTGCTTACGCCCTTTTCGGCCAGTTGGTTTACGTAAAAACGATAACCCTTATCCGTCGGAACGCGTCCGGCGCTGGTGTGCGGCTGGTGAATAAAGCCTAAATGCTCTAATTCGGCCATTTCGGCCCGGATTGTGGCGCTGGATACGCCAAAAGCTTTGGCTAGCAAGCTTGAACCCACCGGGCTGGCAACCTCGGCATACTGTTCTACTACGGCTTGTAATATTCTCTTCTGTCTATCTGTCATGCTGGCACTCGCCTAACGTTATTGCTAAGTGCTTACATTATACCAGAAGTTGGCACTCACATGTCAAGAGTGCCAGAACATGTTGTTGATTAGGGTTGACCTGGGCAGGTTTAGCTTGTTGATTTTTGTGAAGCCCTGAGCAAAACGTATCCGTTGATACGTTGAAGCTGGACTGGAACAAAAAGCGGCAAGATAAGCCTGCTTCAGGCAAGCCTAGCGACAATATGTATTGGTTCTTTTGGCATGGTCAAGAGTGCCAGCAATATGCGTTTTTTACAGACCGATACTTAAAGATTGTAGCCGTTCTTTAAGGCTATATTCCAGATGGTGAATGAGCTCTTGCCCCCTACCCTGATGAGGGTTGGGCTTGTTATGGGCAATGGCGTCTATAATTGCGGCCGATTGGCTAACATCTTCGGTGATAACATAATGATAATAATTATTCTGCCGAGCGGCCTCGAACTCTTTAACGGCGCTGGATAATCTGTTTTTTAGTTCAAAGTTACTCATGTGGCCCCGACGCAAAATTCTATTCTGCCAGACCTCGAAGCTAGGAGGCAATAAAAAGATTGCCCTAACGTTTTCGTCTACTTTGACTATATTATCGGCTCCCACTACCTCTACATCTGCAACGGCGACCCGGTTTAGGGTTTTGGCTTTCTCTAGCTCTCTAATACTGGTGCCAGAAACCTGCTGATCGTGGATAAGGGCCGCCTCTAAAAACTCTCCTTTGCGAAGATCTTCTAGTACCTCTTCTTCTGTTCTAAAATAATAATTTACCCCGTTTTCTTCTAGTTTTCCGTCCCTTACCTGAGGCGGTCTGGTGGTATCGGATACCACAAAATAATAATTAAGATTTGCCACCAGGTATTTTATTACGGTGTTACGGCCAGTAGAAGTTGGCGCCACCAACAATATAAAATGCAGATCTTCTAGCGACCGCTTGGCCCTATCAGACATATGATAGGTGGCCAAAATAGTTTTAAACTCTTGATAGTTTCTAAGTTTTATAGGCATTTTGTTCTTATCAGTTTATATTACTTTTGCTTATTCTGGCTGGATAAGAACCCGATAGTCCAGCACTAGTCTCGTTTTAGCATTACGGCAAAGGCTTCGGCAGGAATATCCACCTTGCCAAAGCGTTTCATGCGCTCTTTACCCTTCTTTTGCTTGGCTAGCACCTTCTTTTTGCGGGTCACATCGCCGCCGTACAACCCCGTGGTTACATCTTTACGAAAAGCACTTATATCTTCCCGGGCGATGAATTTTCCGCCAACACCGGCCTGCAAACTGACCTTGAACTGCTGGCGTGGAATAACCTCTTTAAGTTTTTCTACTGATGTACGAGCTAACCTTAGCGACTCAGACCGATGGACCATAATGCTAAGCGCGTCCATTCTATCGCCTGCAACATAAAAATCTAGCCGAACAAGGTCTTCGGCCCGGTAATTATCTAACTCGTAATTAAAAGATCCGTAACCGCTGGTAGCGCTTTTAAGCTGATCGTAAAAGTCGGTTAACAGATTAGCCAGTGGCGCTTCAAAGTCTATTACTGCTAATTGAGCATCTACATACCCTATGTGTTTTTGGGCGCCGCGAGAATTTATAATAAGTTGCAAAACCGCGCCAACGTACTGGTTTGGACAAACAATCTCGCCTTTTATCCAAGGTTCGCGGATCTCTACAATTTGGCTGACATCGGGCAGCTCGGAAGCTGACTTTATGTCTAGATCTTCGCCGTTAGTTAGCTTAATTTGATAATCCGTTGAAGGATTGGTGACAATGAGATCTAGATCGTACTCTCGGGTAAGCCGCTCGCGCACAATATCCATGTGTAGTAAGCCCAAAAAGCCCAGCCGCAGGCCAAAACCCAACACTGGCGAATTTTCGGGTGCGACAACCAGTGCCGAATCGCTAAGCGACAATTTTTCTACGCCGTCTTTAAGAACTTGATAAAACTCGTTGCTCTCTGGAAAAAAGCCGGCATAAACAAACGGCACAACTTCCTTGTAGCCTGGTAGGGGTTCACTTGCGGGTGAGCTGACCAATGTGACAGTATCACCAACTTTGGCCTCACGCGTACTTTTAAGGTTAGTAACAATGTATCCAATTTCGCCGGCAATCAGTTTGCCGGATTTTTTCATTTCGGGGTTTAAATAGCCAACTTCTAGCGCAATACCCTCGGCATTTGTGGCAATCATTTTAATTGGGCTATCCTTAGAAATTTGGCCGTCTACAACCCGCAGATAAAGGATTACTCCTCGGTAATCGTCATAATAACTATCAAAAATTAGCGCCCTAGTTGGAGCATCCAGTTTTCCGGACGGCGGCGGTACGTCTTTAACCACCCGTTCAAGTACGTCTTCAATACCTTGCCCGGTTTTTGCGCTAATTGGCAAAATTTCTTCTTTGCTGCAACCTAGCAAGCTGATAATTTCGGCGCTTACCCTCTCGACATCGGCAGCTGGCAGATCGATTTTATTAAGCACTGGAATAATTTTTAGGTCTGCAGCCAACGCAAGGTACACATTAGCCAGCGTTTGGGCCTGAATACCCTGACTAGCGTCTACAACTAGGATTGCACCCTCTACGGCCTCTAAGCTGCGACTAACCTCGTAACTAAAATCGACATGCCCCGGAGTATCAATCAA
>JAYSLE010000057.1:0-6052 GCA_043725845.1 Candidatus Saccharimonadota bacterium | reverse complement strand
GTTGGTTTCATCTTGACTACAGATTATACCTAGAACTGGGCTTTTGCGACAATTTGCCATTTTTAGGGTTTGATATAATAACAGCCTATGATTGAGGCTTTGCCTGAGAATCGGCTACATCCGCTGGACGAGGCGGATATACTTTTGGAACAAGGAAGACACGCCGAAGCACTAGTTTTCTATAACCGCGCCCTGTATTCGGTGGTTAAGGATGGAAAGGTAGTTGTTCCCGATTTTGTCGATGAATACGTGCTAATGAAAATGTCTTGGTGTTCAAGAGAAGTCGGCTTTAGAGATAAAGCCGACCAGTTTTCTAGAGCGGCCAGGGTAGAATTTAATAGACGCTTCCCTAAAGGTCCGACCAAAGAAGAGATTGCGGACTTTAGGATAATGACATATAGGATGAGGTTAGGATATATCAAGCCATCCGAGTTTTCGACTTCGATAACGATTACTGGTTTAGATGAACCCGGGAATGTTGATGAAATTTGGCCAGAAAATCATCAAATAATAGTTAAGCCCCGGCCTAAGCTGCCCGATAAGCCAATAACAGAGGGCTGGCAGACTAAGGACATTGAGCGAATGGAGATATGGAGCGAAGTGTTAGATGAACCGCTGAGAGTGCCCTTAGTACGGCGTGAGGAGTTAATGTCGGTCTGGGCCAACTACACAACGCCTGAGGAACAGTTAGCCAACCCGTTGCTGAGAATGGAGGCTATTGATAAACCCGACCCAAGGGCCATTTTTGAAAACCATAGCTGGTCGGACGGATACATACCGAGATACTTTCATCACACTGGTGCTCCAGTTTGGGCGGCTGCAAACGGGAAAATAAGCACTCACGAAGATTTGGACAGCTGGCCAACGGACGAAATTACCGTAAAAAATATTTTAGACCTAGGCTCTAATGAAAACCTTGAGCATCGAGCTGACGAGAGGGCTAACGGTGCCGGCCAAATCGTTAGCCCCGCTGACTCGATGCAGGACGCGCGGCCCAACGGCAGCGATACAAACCCGCAAAAATTTAATGTGATCCGCGCTATAGCTGCCCTGCTGGTCCACGCCGACTAAAAAGTGCATGCTTTCTACATCGAAATCATAGTTTCCTTGCGCCAATTTATCGCCCTTTGTGTCGGAGTGTAAATCTGGGGAATGGCCGGTTAGCTTTAGCAGCTGCATTTGGAACCATATTAGGGCGATGGCTGGTTCTAGGGATAAATCGTCTAGCGATTCGAAACCTTTTTTTAACAGATTAAAATAACCGGCTTCTGGTGCGTCCTCGGTGGCTTTATGGCTAAGGCGGATCATTTCGTAGGCGGCATCGGTGCGTGGTAGTTCTTTTACAATATTGCTGTAATGTTTGTCTAGTTTTGCGGACATTAGGGTGTTAATGTCACCCCGCCCCACTAAAAGCGTAAGATTGCAGACACTAAAAAGTTCTACACCGCCGGCCAGTTTGCTTTTTTGTTTTCTGATGCCTTTGGCAATGGCCGTGACCTTGCCGTGAGTTGGTGTTAAGAACGTTAAAATTCGGTCGGCCTCGCCGTAATTTGTACGAGCCAGGATAATGCCCTGGGTTGTGTAGCGGTTCATCCCAAAACTCTTTCAGAGTCGTTTACTATCATCCATTTACTATTTACCGTGCATTTACCATTAGCCATTAACCATGAGCCATGAAAAACAGTAAGGAGAAAAATCATGGAAAACGGTGAAGAGTAAATGGTTAATGAGTAGCTTTTTTTCATGCGGGCGCGGTGGCTAGGCGCTCTACACTGGCAGCCAGCTGGGCTAAAGACGTTTCTGGTTTGTGATGATAGGCGCCAACGGTAAGATCGGCCATGGCTAGTTCTGCCCCAGAAAGATCCTCGGGCGATACACTGCTATAAATTATTATCGGAACTGTGAGCCATTCCGGATAGCTTCTAAATTCGTACAAAAACTCTACCCCGTTATGACCAGCCAAAACTAAATCTAGAATAACTACATCTGGACGACGTTTATCGGCGCTATTTACGGCGCTTTGCGGGTCACAGCGCCAGCTTACGCTGTGGCCTAATTTTTCCAGGTAAGCTCTTAGGTTACCGGCTAGGAGTTTATCCGATTCGATAATTAGAACTCTGGGCATTACTAAACAAAGTTTAATTGTTTGCTGGTGGGAACGGCTGTAGATAGTCCGCTAAGGCCTTGGTGGGCCGAGGCCCTAAGTGGTTGCCACATGGCGGCGCAGAGCATATCGGCAATTAACACGCCGCTAGCCGCCCCAGCTGGTACATTGGCCAGCGGTTGACGGGCCCGCCCGGCTAATGCCCGGGCAGTTCTGAGAGTTCTATCGGATAAGCCAGCCATATTAGAAAATACACCGGTGGCAATGACATTATCTGGGGAACGGTGAGCCGCCAATAATATTTGGTAACTTTTTTGACGTTTTTCGGCAGCCTGAGCCCTAATTAAACTTGCCCCCAGAACCCTCATAGCAGCGGCTAGGCTGGGTTTGTGGGCCAAAACTGGAGTAAGACGCCCCTTAACTTGAACTTCTAGATTGGTAGAGTATAGCTTGGCATAAGGCGTAAGCTGATGGGCAACATCGTGCAGAACTGCACCAACGGCTACCGGCTCGAGCGGCAAAGCTTGGATATCGCTACTAATTGATAATGCTAGATGGTAAGCCTCTATTAACTGCAGACCGGCCTCTACACTAAGCGCCATGTTGTTGGCATGTTCCGGAAAGCTTTTTTTGGCAAAGTCCTCTAATTTTAACAACTCTAGCCCAGACTTAATTTGAAGTAGAGGCAATGCCAAATCATCACTTAGCGCGGCTAATAATGCACGCTGCTCGGCCAATTGTTCTAGGTTTTGGTCGGCTACCCTCTTCACTTACCCTCTTATCACGCCCATTAAGTAACACTTGTGATAGCTAGATTATAGCATCGGCGGGGCCACCCGGGCCACTTGGATTTTGGGTACCCAAAAAACATTATTTAAGGAACAAAATTTATGCTGGGCAAAATTGTATCGGTAAAATCTTTGGTAAAATCTTTACTTTGGGTAGATATTTGCAGGGTTTTATCTCGGACTTTAATAATAAGTAAGATGCCAGTAGTGTTTTTAGATATTGAGCCAGTAAAAAGTGTTCCGGGTTGGGCATTTTTTATGCCAGATAGCTTAGGCGGTAAGTAGGCCTGGGCTGTAAGGGCGCCAGTTTTAACCAGGCTATCAAACTGCTTGACGGCTTGGTCGTATTCGTTGGTCAAAAGCTCTACCCTTAGAGCATAGACTGTGTTGTTGCCCTGAATACCCGGTACAACATCTGGGTAAAAGTAACCGTTTATCGGCTCATTCCCGCTATTTTGATCAATGTAGCCGCTCCAGGTTTTAGGATAGCTAAAGCTAACCGTTCCGTAGGTGGTGGGGCCGGTAAAGCTTTTAAGTGGTTGCTTTGAAGTTTCATCGAACTGTTTTTGAAGGTCGATTCTTTGGTTGGCAAGGGCGATAGCGACGGCTTGGTCGACCTTTTTATCGCTGTTATTTTTATAGTCCGAGCGGCCGCCGTTAGCCCAAAACCCAAAAACCAATGCGCCAAAAAGGCCTAAGCTTAGCAAAAATATAGCAACCATAGACATTACCAAGCCGTCTTCGTGAGGTTCTGACATACACGCTTATGTTAACTCAGGCAGAGATTATATTCAATCAGAGTACTTGTACAGAAAAACCCCTGCTCGACTGGCGGCAATTTTTTTGCCGGGGATTTTAAAAGCATGGCTGGCTAGTTTAACGTGCTTTTTGCCTTTGGTTTTGATCATCTCGTCCAACTGAACCATGTATTTATCTAGCAAAAAAATAAATATGCCATCGGCTTGGGATATATCAGCTCTCCAAAAATTACCAAAGCGTACGCTAATCTGCCGGCCATAGCGCAAGCAAGTGATCCAGCTGTATAAAAACATAAAGGGGTTAAGTTCATAGCCCACGCATTTTAACCCCCGCCTGGCGGCAACTTTTAAAATTCGCCCGTCGCCGCAGCCCAAATCGTAGAGCGTTTGCCCCGGTTTAAGATCTAACATATCCAGCCCGGCCTCGACAGGTTTTTTAAGGGACGGAAAATAAGGCGCGCCGAATAACAAGACCGCGCCATAGGCCAAAATTATACAAATGCCAGCAGCCCAAATTATCCAAAAAAGTCCGTACAAGCTGTTTACCCGGCCGTTAGTTTGCGAACTTTGTTTTCGGCGGTTTTAAGGTATTTTTCCATTGTGGCCATAAGCTCTATGGCTTGTTCATATTTAGAGGTGGCTTGTTCTAGATCAAGCTCTTCTGATTCAAACCAAGCCAACAACTTGCCCAGCTGGGCCGAAAGTTCGCGGTAGCTTTTGGCCACTGGCTTTGAAGATGATTTAGGCATTCTTTGTTACCTGTTCTACCATTGAACGTATTGTAGCATCTGATAGGCGCAGGTCTAGGTGGTCGCCTTTTTTAATACCCTCGGCCGATTTAACATAGCGGCCATTTTTTTGTACCAATGCGTAGCCGCGGCGCAGTGCGGCCTTAGGGTCTAGTGTCGCCAGTAGCCGGCGCTGGGCTACCAGATCTTCGGCTGCTTGTTTAAAAAGATTGGTCAGCTGAGTTTTAAGGCCAGCTTTTAGTTGTTTAAGTTGATCGGCTGCGGCAGCGTAAACTCCTTGTACTTCTCGGCTAAGATTAGCTTTTTGATTTTGCAAAAAAACTAGCTCGTGTACTTTGTCGGGCACTAATAAAGCCGCGGCCGCGCTGGGTGTTGGCGCCCGGGCATCGGCGGCTAGCTCGGCCAAGCTTTCATCGGTTTCGTGGCCAATGGCTACCAGGGTTGGTACGCGGCTGGCGGCAATGGCCCGAACTACTCGCTCATCATTAAAGGCTGATAGATCTTCGGCACTGCCGCCGCCTCTAGTAATAATTATTACTTCTGGTAAACTACTTGAGCGGTTTAATAGCTCTACGGCGGCGACTAGCTGGATAGGTGCTTGGCCGCCTTGGACGCTGCTACTGGCCATCAGTACCTCTACCCCGCCCCAGCGTTGGTTTAAAATCTTAATAAAATCGGCACTGGCCGCCGAACCAGTGGCGGTAACTAGCCCAACTCGCTCCGGCATAGCTGGCAGTGGCCGTTTACGTTCTGGCGCGAATAAGCCCTCGGCAGTTAGCTTGCGCATTAAAAGCAGCTCGGCTTTTTTTAAAGACCCTTCGCCCACCGGACTAATAGATGAAAAGTTAATTGTGAATCCAAAGCGTTGGTGCAGCCGTGGTACGCCTTGGACCCGAACTAATAGACCGTCCTCTAGGGGGCCAGGTAGCTGATAAATGCTGCCAAAAAAGGAAACACTGGAATCTTGGTCTTTAAGATCAAAATATACCCAACGATTTTTGGCTATCCTAAAGCTACTTAGCTCGCCTTCTATGACTACGCTGGGATAGGCCGTCTCTAGCGTCTGGTTAAAGACGGCTACAAAATCGCTGGGAGTAAATATGAGCTCTGGCGACATAAAAAGTTCAGGTTTTAAGGCTCAGGCCAGCTTTGAGTGCCCGCTGATAATAAAAGTAGCCCGGCGTCAGCTGAATAAACATATTCAAAACCCGGTACATGATGGTGACTGGAAGAGATAGCTCGGCTGGAATGCCGGTGGCAACCAAAACGGCAGTCATAAGGCCTTCGTAAATTCCAATACCGGCCGGCAGCACCGATATTAATCCGGCAAAATTGGCCACAGCGTAGGCCAATATTACTGCCCCAATGTTAACAAACTGACCAAAAGCGATGTAGACAATGTAGAGGGTGGCGATTTCGGTTACATTGGCCAACAGCATGTAAATAAATGGCTGTTTAAGCTCGCGCCAGCGGGACTTTAAAAGCTGGTAATTATCGTGTAGTTCATCAAAAACCTTTTGAGCCGAAGCGATGCCAATGGTTTCCGGGTGGCCGCGCCTAAAAACATGGATCAACCGATTTAGGCCTTTGGTGATAACGGTTAGAAAAGAGTTGATGCGACTGCGGGACTCGATAATATAAATGCCAACAAAG
>JAYSLE010000056.1:0-5650 GCA_043725845.1 Candidatus Saccharimonadota bacterium | reverse complement strand
TTTAAAATAGTCAGTGATCTTCTAGATGCCGGGGCAAGTATTGAGCAGCTGGAAAATAAGTTAGGCCAGTACACCAAAGATCAGATAAAGGTGCTTGCCGAACTGGCAAATAACCTTAGCCACCAAGATGACTATAGTTTTACATTTATTTCTGATGATTTTGCTAAAAGTTGGCAAAAACAGGGAAAAGCGGTTCAAGATTTTAAGATTGGTTGCGAAATTTTTTCCAATGATTTTATAAGAAACGTTGATAACCGCAGCTGGGGCTTTGTTGTTTACCCAGATCTTGGCGCCGAGCAGCAAGTTTACGGCGTCTCACTGCGTTCGGTAGGTCCGGCCCGAGATGTAGCTGCTATTGCGCTTAAATTAGGCGGTGGCGGTCACAAGGCGGCCGCCGGTGCCAAAATTAAGGTCAACAACGTTCAAGATGCGGTACAGAAGGTCAAAAAAACCATAGCCGGCCAATAACACCTTTCGCAGAATCAGTCTCATCTAGTACAATATTGCAGTTGGGCCGTGATAGCTCAGTGGTAGAGCACCTCCATGGTAAGGAGGGGGTCCCGGGTTCAAGTCCCGGTCACGGCTCCATTCGACTCGCTCCGCTCGCTCATAGTAAACCACCTGCGAGTTGAATGATTCTGAGCGAAGTCGAAGAACCCACACTTGATAAGGTGAACTCAATCTGTTAATATTATAGTTAAAGACGTCAATAAATTTATGGTTATAACCATGAGCGAACGGAGTTAAGTCGAATGGCTAAGGGCGATAAGCGAAAAATTTTAGGTTTGATATGCGAAGGCTGCGGCCAGCGCCATTATTACACGACCAAAAACACCATGAACACTCCTGAAAAAGTAGAGTTAAAAAAGTATTGCCCGGTTAAGCGCGTCAATGCTAAGCAAGTAGAAACCAAGAAGAACCTAGGTCGTAATGAAGTTCCTAAAAGAAAATAATTTAGTCAGCGTCAGATAACATCAATAGGGTTTCGGCTAGGGTGGAATGACTCCATACTAGAGGTGAAACCCCCGTACCAAAGCCGGTGTTGGGATCTACTTGTTCGGCCAGCATGCCGCTTTCTCCGGCCCGATCTATGACCCAATCGATTAGTTTAATTGCTTCCTCTCTTTTGCCAAGCGATAGGTAGTATTGTGCCAGCCATAGAGTGGTTATCATCCAGGGGTTACCAAGCTTAGTGCGGTCGACTAGAAAGTAATCATCGTGTTCGTATCTGGGAATGCCGCCAATCGGCGCGCTGCCAAGCAGAATTCTTTCCACTAATTTTACCGACTTATCTAACACAAAGCTTGGCGATTTATCAAATAGAAAAACGCCGTAAAAGCTCGAGGCGTCAACTGTGTCGTCAAATTCTAGGCTGTCGTCGGCTTTTAGGAGCGTACTTTTACGATAAGCGCCAGTTTTTTCATTGACCAACGATTTTGTTCCGGCCGATATTCGAAGGACTGCGGCCATCCATCTTTCGCTATCCTCTTTCTTGTTAAACCTGATTGCGATAGCCGCAGCCGAACGCAGTGCCGCCATGGTCACAAAAGTTGTATATGTAAACGTAGAGAACTTTTGTTCCCATAAATCGTAACTGGCGTGAGGAAGGTTAGTTTGCTCATCAATAAAACTAGCCATAAAATCGGCGCATTTTTTTACAAAATTGAGGTAAATGTTTCGGACAAAATCTTCGTCGTTGGTTACCTCTAAATACCGGGCTAATATGTATATAACAATCGCCGTTTCGTCTTCTTGAATGGGTAGTTCTGGGTGATTTAGGTGTAGTTGGGGGTGCCACGTGCTACCTAGAGCTCTATCAGGTTGGTATTTGTGTTTCATAAAGCCGGCCTCGTCCATGGTGTCAATACAAAACTGAAAAAACTTTTTTGGCTCGTCTTTATAACCCAGCTCGATCAGCGGCATTAGGGCGTAGGCACCGTCTCTGGGCCAGACATAACTGTAATAATCACGGCCGTAGTTATAGATAGACGAATCACAGCTGGCGATTATACCACCGTGGTTATCGATGTGTGATTTAACCACCAACAGTGATTTTTTAAGCATTTTTTGGTACTTTGGATCGACTTTTTCGATTCTTGGCCTGGCTGGATCCAACCACTGAGAAAACGACTGCCTAGTACTGTCTAGTCGAGCGTCTAGACCTTTACTCAGAATAGATCTGTGGATTAGTTCGGCGTCGTGCTGAGAATCGCAGGCTACTACCCAGTAGTTACAAATTTGCGACGAGTCTTTCGGAATATCCAACTTTAGCCTAATAACGGAATCAACACCGCCGTGCTCTACCAGTCCTCCGCTTAGCTCGCCGTCTTCGGCGTCGCGGAAAGTGCCCTCTTTGCCCTCTATACCATAGTTACCTACCGCAAACTGGTCAAAACCCATGTCGTTTTGGTCATGCGCGTAAATTAGCAAGCTGGCCCAGCCTTTGTAGTCCAGAATATAGTTGCCCTTTGGAACGTATAGCGCGGTGTCGCTGCGACCGGCCCGGGAAATTTGAAAGGCTTGGTGCATAAACAGCCTAACCTCGGCATCGTGGCCAGTTTGGTTGCGCACCTCTATTTTTCTAAAAAAGACCGGGTAATGTGAATCCACAAAATCCTGAAAGAACAGCTCAACTCCCAGATCCTTATTTGTTGCTGTAATAATGCTGACCAAAGCTTCTTCCTCGAAATCGATAGCAAATTGCCAGCTGGCATCATCGGTCCATGAAAACTTACCGTTAACCCAAACCCCGACCTTGTGGTTGATAACCCGTGCTGACGTAAGGTTATCAAGCCCCACGTACGGATAGTAAAAATCATGTACTGTGCCGCGTTCGTTAAGCCCCACCAAGATGTGCCCATTGCTAAGGATTACCGGTCGGCCCATGGCGCTAAACGAGTCCTTTCTGGGCGAGACGCCATTTAAGATCGTGAAAGACGTTCATATAATTGATAAAGGCTTCGTACGGCGATTCATAAGGACTAAAATAGGCGTGAACGTCGCCGTCGGCGAACCATTTAGTGCATATATAGTAAAAATGGTCGCTGGTTTGCAGTTTGCGCCAATCATCAATTAACTGTTGGTCGCCACTGGCCAAAATATCATTGCTAAGGGCATAGAGTGCGGAAATTGCTTGTTGTTGCATAGGATTACCTAACCAAGCCGTTAAATCGCGCTCGGTGTCGGCCCAAGTGACAGTTTGGGGCATGTCTACACTATCCACCGGCTCGTAGGTTTCTATGGCCTCGGTAAACGTCATAAAGGTGTTATCCGGGTTGGCCAGCCATTTGGCCGGAAAGTGCTCTAAAAATTCAAAGATACCCTTATCGGCCCACTGGTGCTCGCCAAACGTTTCATAATCCATAAATAGGTTAAACATCTGGGCTGGCTGGCTTTGATCTAGCCAATGCGCAAATTTATCAGCTGTTAGCGGCCATTCGGTCCACTGCTTGTTACCAAAACGAAATGCGATATCGTCGCTAAGGCGGTAATTTTTTAATAGTAGGCGAATATTTTCGGTATGTGCCGGGCGGTACATAAAATTTGGGCTGCGCCAATCTAAAATTGGGTCCCAACCTTCGGCCAAAATACCCTTATAGCCGGCTTGCTCAGCCCAATGAGCAAGATCGTTGTCGTAAGCTAGCTCGGTGTTACGAAGCACTTTTGGCACTAGTCCAAAAAGCTCCATAATTTTATTGGCGTGCATGTCGACTTGATGGCTAAATTCTTCCTGGTTGTAAAAAAAGGCAAGGCTATGGTGGTAGGTTTCGCCGGCAATTTCTACTCGTCCAGTATCTGTTAGGGCTTTAAAGCTGGCCAAGGCTTCGGGCGCCCATTTTTGGAGCTGCTCCAAAACAATGCCCGATAGTGATAGGTTTAGCTTAAAGTCATCGTGGCGTTCTAGCAGCTCAAGTAATTTATTATTTGTTGGCAGATAAGATTTATCGGCAATTTTGCGGATAATTCGGGCATTATCGTATTGATTGTCGGAATCGGTATCGAAATAGTTGCTAGCCCGGGCAATATCAAAAATGGTGTAGTGGCGTAGCCTATAGGGCTGGTGTACATGTAGGTATAGAACCACCGCTCTCTTATTCATACGGCCACCTTTTTTTGGTGGGCCTGGTATAGCTCCATTAGTTTATCTGCGGCCTTGTTCCAGCTCATCCGTTCGTACTCACTGTGAGCACTAGCGTGTAGGGCGTCTCTTAAGTTATCGTTGCTAACTACAGATGTGATTTGATTAGCCATCTCGTGCTCGTCCCAAAAGTTTACCTTAAGACAGTTTTGCAACACTTCTGACACTCCGGACTGGCGGCTTATTAATACCGGGGCACCATAGCCGATGGCTTCTAAAGGTGTTAGGCCAAAAGGCTCGGACACCGATGGCATAACAAACAAATCTGCTACGGCGTAGGCATCGCGCCAATTTTTACCGCGCTGAAAACCGGCAAATAACACCCTATCGGCAATACCCAACTCGGCCGCTTGTTCTAGCAGCTCATCGCGTTGTTCACCGCTGCCTACAAACAAAAATATAGTTTTGGGCGCTTGTTTTATAACTTCGGCGCCGGCTCGGATTAAGTGCGAAAGACCCTTTTGAATAGTTAGGCGTCCAACATTGACAACTATCCGCCAGCCATATTTTTTCATTTCAGCTAAGTAACGGTAGGCATTCTCGATGTCTAACTGTTCAAAGCTACCTTGGTCAATGCTGTTATGGATGACATCTATTTTGCTGAGAGGAACAGAGTACTCGCTGGCGATCATCTGAGCCGTTCGCTCACTAACAGTAACAACGCGGTCGGCTAGGTGCATAGTGGTGGCCTCGATTTCGCGCACCAACGGGTTACCAAACTGGCCGCCGGCCCGGTCGCGCTCAATAGAGTGCACATGGACAATTAACGGCTTACCAGTAGTCTCTTTGGCCCTTAAAGCTGCCCGGAATGTTAGCCAATCGTGGGCGTGGATAATGTCAAATTCTTGGCCAGCAGATATCGACTCGACCGCCTCAATATAGGCCGCTTGTTGGTCGTGCCCACTCATGTAAATTACACTGCCATCGTCTAAGATGTACTGAAATGAATCATAAGCACCTGGGCCCAAAGCTTTAACCCCATTTATGGCGTTTGGCTGGACCGAAGATACTCTCATAAAATCGTAATTATGGTCGGTAGACGAATAGGGCAGGATAAAGTCGATATCGGCGCCAGATTTAGCTAATGCTTGGCACAACTGCAAACAAGCCACACCTAGTCCTCCACTGTTGTGCGGCGGCAGCTCCCAACCGAGCATCAAGACTTTCATTTAAAAATTGCCTTTAGTATTTCTTTTTCGATTTAGTTTCCCCCAAGTTGCTACTTTTAGTATAAGAACTTAACTCTTTAAGCACAACCTTAATAAGATGGTTTTTAACCCAGATTCATGGTATTTTTGTAGAGTTGGCTAACAGATATAGGGGCGTAGTACAACGGTTAGTATAAAGGTCTCCAAAACCTTAGATCGTGGTTCGATTCCACGCGCCCCTGCCATATAGACCGCAGTTGCTTGAGTTGTTGTCTATGACCCCTGTTATCGGGGTCTTTTTTAGTGGTTTGGTCGCTCATATTTTGCCTCCTAGCAAATTACTTGTTTTTAAAGATCTCTGGGC
>JAYSLE010000055.1:0-9432 GCA_043725845.1 Candidatus Saccharimonadota bacterium | reverse complement strand
GATTTTATAAAGGCGCTAATGATGTTGTAGTGGTTTTCACCGGCTTTATCGTAGCCAGGAATCCGTTTTTGCGCGGCCGATTGAACTATTTCTGGGGTTATTACCTCCTTTGTTAACTGCATTGCTAGTTCTAAATTGCCTAGCGCAATCCGGGCATCGCCGCCTGACACCTCGGATAGCGCATCTAGGCCGGCTTTTGGTAGCCGCTTAGTGCTTAACTTTTCGGTCTTGGCCGCCTTTTTTAAAATTGCGATAATGTCGCGTTTGCTGAGAGGCTCTAATACTAGTACCCGACTGCGTGATAACAGGGGTGTAATCACTTCGAAACTGGGGTTTTCGGTGGTTGCACCAATTAAAGTAATAAGGCCACTTTCGACATAAGGCAAAAAGGCATCTTGCTGGGCTTTGTTAAAACGGTGTATCTCGTCTACAAACAAAACCGTTCGACTTGGGGCCTTGGTGGTATCGCCCTGAGCACTGCGCTTTGCCTGTTCTACTACCTTAGTTACATCGGCCTTTCCGGCCGCCACCGCCGATATTTCTACAAATTCGGCCTCTAGTTCGTTGGCGATAATGCGCGCCAAGGTTGTTTTACCAGATCCCGGCGGGCCCCAAAAAATTAAACTAAAAGGCTGGCCAGATTTAACTAGCTGGGGTACAAGCTGGCCCTGGCCCAAAATATGCTCTTGGCCAACCACCTCTGATAGTTTTTGCGGGCGCATACGCTCCGCCAAAGGTATAGAATCCATGTTTATAGTATAAACCCCGGGTTCTTTAAAGTATTTGGTACTTTAAGATAAAACCTGGTCTATAGAACTGCCCGGCTTGTATAGTTTTGGCTCCTGGGAGCTCATATTCCAATGATCCAGGACTGGCTGCAATATTTTCCAACTTGCTAAAACCTCGTCAGCGCTGGCAAATAGGCTCTGATCGGAGCGCATGGCATCGACTAATATTTGTTCGTAGGCATCTGGTGAACGACTAGATTGTTCATACTCGTAACTAAGCAGCTGCTTTTCTAGCTTGCGCTCGTAACCGGGCAATTTTGCCCAAACGTCGATTTCTATACCCTCTTTGGGTTGAATGCGCATTACCAAAGTGTTAGCTTGACCACTATCGGAACGCTTAAACTCGACTCTTATCTCTGTTAGTCGTTGGTCTAAGCTTTTGCCAGTAGTAAGAGTAATTGGTACACCTGTCCAGCGCGGATTGCTAGATTTTAATTTTAAATTAACAAAGGTTTCGGTATTTGACCTGGAGTTGCTAGCTTCTTGTCGGTAACCATCATATTGTCCCCGAACTACACTGTTAATATCGTCCAATCTAAGATCATTTAATGCCGCTAGTCGGCGCTCTGGTAGTTCACTAAATTCGAATAGCTGGCTGCAGGGTTTCATAAGTGTTAGGGCCGCCAATTGCATAAGGTGGCTTTGGACAAAATCTCGCAGTGCGCCGGTAGGTTCGTAAAACGCTGCCCGGCCCTCTATACCAATCTCTTCTGTAGCAATAACTTCTATGCTTTCGATGGATTTGTTGTCCCACACTCCGCTAAAGAGCGCGTTGCTACTTAAAAAAACTACAATGTTCTGAGACATTTCTTTGGCTAGGTAGTGATCGATTCTATAAACTTGCTCGTCTTTAAAGTATTTGGCAATATGTTCAGCCAAGTTCTCAGCCGAGGCAAGATCGACCCCAAAAGGTTTTTCCAATAACAGTTTGGTGTTTTGTTGATTTAGCCCAGCAGAGCCGATGTGTTCGACAATGCCCATCACCGCCACTGGGGGAACCGACAGATGTAAAAGAACTTGTCCGTTGGCACTTTCTTTATCTAGCCTTTGCTTAAGCCGAGCATAGTCGCTAGGGTTTGCTAGGTCCATCTTAAAAATCTCTAGGTTCTCGGCTAGGTTGGCAGTTTTATCATCCAGCACCTGGTCTATAGCAATATCACGGCGCGTAACACCAAGAACCTTGAAAGACCCTGGCAGCTGAGAGCTTTTTTTTATTTCCGAAAGCGCTGGCAAAAGATAACGACTAGATAGATCACCGGTAACCCCAAAAATTACAAGAGTTGTTGGTGGTAAAGATTTTTTAGCCATAATAACTAATATGCCATTATATCTTTAGTTACACCAAAAGCAGAATAACAGGTGGACCGCTTAGTTAGTTTCGCCGAAAAGGTCCTTTACATCGAGTTTGATGGTGCTACCGGGTTCAGCTTTACCAGATAAAATACGCTCAGCCACGGCATTTTCTACCATTTTTTGGATAACTCGGCGCATCGGGCGGGCTCCAAATTGGGGATCGTAGCCAAATTTAACCATATGAGCTAATGCTGCATCGGTAAGTTCTACCACTACGTTTTGTTTAGACAGCGTCCTGTTAACTTCTGCAACCATAAGTTTTGCTACCTGGGCCAATTCTGGTTGGTTTAGAGGCCTGAATAGTACAATTTCGTCAAAACGGTTAACTAGCTCGGATTTAAAAACATCCTCAGAAATTAGTTTTTCTATTAACGGGCGCTCGAAATTTTCTAGGCTCTCTCCGGCTCCAACTTTTTGACTAATTTCCGCCGACCCGGCATTGGACGTGCAAATGATGATGGCACTTTTAAAAGAAGCCGGTTTACCAGATTGATCGGTCAGTTGGCCCTCGTCTAACATCTGAAGCAATAAATTTAAAACAGTAGTATGGGCTTTTTCTAATTCGTCTAGTAGAACCACCGAGAATGGTTCTTCGCGGATTGATATTATTAGGCTTTTACTACTATCGTCTCCGCTTTCCAGTAATCGCTGGGTGTCGCTCTGCCTTTGGTACTCACTCATGTCTAGACGGATCATTTGTTTTTCGTCGCCAAAATAGGTTGCAGCCAACGATTTAGCTAGTTCGGTTTTTCCAACCCCCGTGGGACCAAGAAACAAGAAACTACCAACTGGTCGATTGGGGCTGGCCACACCAGCACGTCCACGCCTAAGCGCACTAGCCACAACTTTTACCGCTCTATCCTGGTTAATCATTCGCTCGTGAATGCGTTCTTCTAGATGAAGTAAGATGTTGGCCTCTGGGGCCTCGGCTTTGGCAACTTTTACGCCGCTAGTTTTTTCTAGGCCCTCTTGAACGGCGGCACCATTTAAGACCTGGTTTTTGACATACGGCAAAGCTTGTTCAAGTAGTGATATGGCTTTGCCGGGGTAGGCTTTGTCTTGGGTATATTGCCCACTAAGGCGATAAGCTTCGCGCACTGCATCGAAGCTTACCAAAATCTTGTCCCGCGTCTCTATTGTTAGAGCAGTGTCCTCTAGAATTTGCATGGTTACTTGCTGTGACGGCTCATTAACGACTACGGCCGCAAATTCGCTAACCAAAGCTGGGTTAGAGGATTTTAAGTGTTGAAAATCGTCCGGCGTGAACGCCGCCATCAGTTTAATTTGACGGTTGTGCAGTAAAGGCATAATTATTTGCCCCATATCAAATGCTCCCGTACCTTCACCAAAGAACAACCTAGCATCGTCCAAAAAAAGAATAGTGTTACGGGCGTGGACCGATTCGGCCAGTAGCCCTAGAATGACTTTTTCTAGTCCGTCTTTGCTTGAAGATAAAATTAACGAGGCGTTAAGGCTGTGGATTTGGTAGTAGCGCAGGTTTTTGTCCTGGCCACTTAAAAGCCGCTGGGCCAAAGCAAATGCTAAGGCCGATTTGCCAGTTCCGGGTTCTCCAACCAAGGCAACAGCACCTGATCCTTGGCTTAGGTTATGAGCCACACTGTCCAAAATATCGGCATGGGCTAGTGTATGAAAATGGCCCGACCCAGCCTCTAGCTCCCTGCTTAGGTTGGTTCCAAAACGATCAAGCATAGGTGTAAAACCAGCCGCCCAGTCCCGGCCAATCCCACCGTAGTAATCGTTGGACTGCGACATAAAATGGTTAAGCCGGGCAACCCAACCATATACTTCGGCTACCTCGCCGGCCTTAAGGTTGGCCCTGGCCAGATCATCACGAGCAGCTGGCAAGGTAGTTAGTAGCGCGGCCGCCAAGGTACCGCCGTTTAGCGGAACATCGGGGTGAATTGTCGATAGGTTTTGGGCAGCCGGCCAAACTGGCTGCATGGCACTCGGATCATCTGGAAAGCTGGCGGATAAAGCGGCGGTATCTAGTAGTAGATGATTTGCCATAAATTTCCCTTGCCAAGTTTTTAAAACTGCAACCCAGGCCGAACGCGGCGATATTGGTTGGCCTTTTTTAAATGCTGCCAGCAGATCAAAATCCATCAAATCATCGGGCGACCGGGCCGGAATACGCGGTGGTGTCCTTTTAAGGTCACGGCTGTGCCAAGTTGTTAGCATATAAGCAGTTACAGCTACAGCCAGACTAAAAAAACCAGCCCGCGGGACTAAAGAAGTAATTAGCAGTGCTGCGCCCAGGCCGCCAAACAAATAGGCCGACAGCGTAAGCACTCGCTCACCACTGCTAGCAATTAGCGCTGCTGTTCGGGCTTTGTGTGCCCGGCGGGAACTTAGATTGGGGTCACTGTTCATCCGGAAAGCCCTCGGTAGATTAGATATATAACGGCCGGCGGTGAAAATGGCCAAGCTAAGGCCCTGGCCAAACCAATTATAGCTGCCAAAATCATACAAATTACAGCGGCCAGTAGTGCCATAAACCGCACCAAAAACCCGATTACTCTAGAAATTAAGTTATCGCCCATTGCCCTAAACTTTTCGCCCAAAGAACTTCCGGGCAAGCTAACAATCCGTTTCCAGGGTGAAAACAGTGTTCTAAGCAGCTCGGGTATAGAAAATTCCATCTGAACACGCACTACCCAGTCGCGGGCCGTTTTCCAGGCGTCAAACCACCCTTTGCCATACCACCAAAAAAACAGCTCAATAAGCATAACCTAATTGTACCTCAAAAAATACTTGATAACAGTAGTATCGGGAATGGTAAAAGAAAACAGTGAATAGCTGTCCCTAGTGGACGACTTTCCTGAGCTTTAGCAAATAGAAAACTTATTGTATAGTATGGTTATGGAAATTAGCGACAGCAATCATCCTCTGAAGGCCACCGTGAGATTTGATAGTTTGGACGAACGATTTTCTTTTGGGCGAAATACACCGATCTTTTCTCGTGAACACGTAAGATTGGCAGCCCATGTAGAGACTAGGGTTCCTCAAGCAAACGCTGCAAGGGTGCTGTTTGGAGAATGGCCGAGAGAATATCCGCATACTCAGATTATTAACCACCGTCTGTTGGCAAAAGTTGCCGGAAATATAATCCTCTCAAAAAGGGATGTAGTGCATCTCTATCCTGAAGCTTCTGATTTAATTTTTTCTACCATAGTCAGTTATTTTGAAAATAAAAGGTAGCCTTGATTAAAACTGTGGTGATTGTGCTTGAATCTTAGATTTTGTTTAGTGTCCATCTGGTAATGGTAGTTGAAATTTGTTAGCTAGTTCTTTAACATCATGCCTGCTTTTATTATCTGGTGTGTAGTATTGACGAAATTTTATTTGCAGCTCGGGGCTAAGGCAATCGACTTTTAGTTTTCCAACTGAACCCTTACTACACAAATCCTTGGCTGGATGCATATTAAAGCCGCCGCTGTAGTTTTGTTTGCCATTACCCTCGCTGTCAAAGGATAGGAGATGTAGGTCTATCCTGTGCCTATTATTGTCGTTCATTATTAAACGTGCCGGCGATTCATCTTTAGTCACGACGTACCCGATATGCTCGAGTAATGCTCTAGCCTTAATGGTATCGACTAAATTGATACAAATATCCAAGTCTTTATGTTCACGAGTTTGTTTTTCTAGTAACGCGTCAACTCCCCACCCGCCATCCATCCAAAAATCGATTTTGGCATTTTGAATGATGGAAACAATATGTTCCACCTCTTCTTGCGGCATTATTATTTGCTTGTCAGTCTTATCCATCAGTTATTATTTAATTCAATTGTGGCTGGGAGTGAGGGATTTGAACCCCCGATCCTGGGACCAGAACCCAGTGCCTTACCGCTTGGCCAACTCCCAATAACAGATATGTGAACCCAGTTATTATAGCTTACGCTACCCTGTAGCGCCAATCAGAGGTATACTGCTTATCGTAATGGCTTTAAGCGATTTTACACGCCGCCGCGAAATGGGCTATGCCCAAACCGCACTACTGCTGGCTATTGCTTTAGATTTAACGCTGGATAAAAGCCTGGTTGTTGGGCCAAAATATGTAATTGCCGTATTGGAACTGCTACTGGTTTTTGGTATTGGTATAGCCACACCACTTAGGCGCAATTTGGGCACTCGGCTGCGACGTGATTTTTCTCTACTACTAATTGGGTTAATATCTTTAGCCAATGGTCTATCGATGATTCAGGTGGCTAACGATCTAATTAAAGGGTCGGTAATTGATGGCCGCCAGCTGATTTTTGCAGCTTTTGTGATCTTTATTACTAATATCATTATTTTTAGTTTGTGGTTTTGGGAACTCGATAGCCCGGGTCTAACCGGTATCAGAAAGCATGACGCTGCGCCAAAATTTTTATTTCCACAAATGCAGTTTAGATCGCCCGAGACCAAAGGCTGGGAACCAACTTATTTTGATTACTTATACTTATCTATAACAAATTCTACGGCTTTTAGCCCAACTGATAGCCTGCCATTAACTCACGGCGCCAAAATATTAATGGGCTCTCAGGCTTTTGTATCGCTTTTGACGGTGGTACTGGTGACCGCTCGAGCTGTTAATGTCCTGGGCTAGAGTCTCTTGGCCACTTCGTCCCAGTTGACCACGTTCCAGAAAGCCTCGATATAATCGGGACGTTTGTTTTGATATTTAAGATAATAGGCATGTTCCCAGACGTCTAGTCCTAGCAGAGGGGTTTTGCCTTCCAGTAGCGGGCTGTCTTGGTTAGCGGTAGAGTAAACCTCTAAAGCGTTGCCATGCTTTACAAGCCACGCCCAGCCCGAACCAAAACGCCCGGTTGCGGCCTCACTAAATTTTGTTTTAAAATCATCAATACTGCCAAAAGCCGATTTAATTTGTTGGGCAAGCTCCCCGCTGGGCTCTTTTCCCCCGCCCGGTTTCATGCTAACCCAAAAAAAACTGTGGTTATGGTGGCCGCCACCGTGGTTTTGAACAGCTAAGCGGATATCCTCTGGTACCGATTTGATGTCGCCCAGTAGCTCTTCAATGGTCTTAGTTTTTAATTCGGGGTGTTTTTCTATGGCCTCGTTAAGCTTAGTAACGTAAGTAGCGTGGTGTTTATCATGGTGGATCTCCATGGTTTTAGTATCAATATATGGTTCCAGCTCATTGAAACCGTAACCCAAATCGGGTAATTCAAACATAACAAATACTCCTACTTTACATATGCCTAATTATAGCAGTAGGTATTTTGGAACTTTGCCCAGCCCTACATATTGTCTTTAGAAAGCTCGACGCCCCAAAGTACTACAAAAAGTAGAACCGAAGCCTCTATAACACTCCACCAGCCGGGTGTTTGGTGTAAAAAACGGCCAAAATATCCGCTGTTTTTCAAAAGTCCACTCGCCCCATCAGATACCAAACGTATATTTTGGACAAACCAAAAACCGCTCACCAATAAGGCCATGAGGGCACTAACCATTCTAAAGCCGGTACTGAGCCTAAGCTTAAAAAAACCAGCCGCTGCCCACAGCTCGGCCAAAATAATTCCGGCCGCCCAGACACTTGGCCCACCTAGACCAATGTTATCTAGCCAGACCTTAAAATCGTTAAAGCTGGCCACCTGTAAAATAGCCATCACAAAAAAAACTAGACCAACCAAACCCATTTGGTTCCACTGTTGATCGCTTAGCTTCGGCGGACTAGCCGCCTTAACATTCCAATTTAGGTTAATAGATTTTGCCGACATATAGTTTTTTACCCCGCTTAGTTGTATCTTCTTTATAATACTGTTTATGTAAATTGGCAAGTAAAAAGTATAAATTACTTTTTGCTGGCGTTTTTGCGGCGCCAGTCTTCTATAGCTGCATGGTTACCACCTAGCAGAACATCCGGGACTTTTACACCTCTAAAATCCTCCGGCCGAGTATAGTGTGGGTGCTCTATGTTTTGCCCTTCCGAAAAGCTTTCGTTCTTGGTACTAGTTTCGCCGCCCAAGACTCCAGGGATTAACCTGGTGATTGCATCTACAACTATCAACGCCGGCAGCTCGCCACCAGTTAGTACATAGTCGCCAATAGAAATTTGCTGGTCAACAAAATCTACCACTCGCTCGTCGTAACCTTCGTAATGAGCGCAGACTAAGACGATATCGTCTAGTTTTGATAACTCTTCGGCTTTAGCTTGGGTAAACTTTTCTCCTCGTGGAGTCAGAAGAATGATTTGAGATTTGAGATTTGAGATTTGAGATTTTGCCCCATCGATTGCCGCTTTTAGCGGCTCGATGCGCAAGACCATGCCATCACCGCCTCCGTAGGGCGTGTCATCGACGGTTCGGCGGGGGCCCAAACCAAAATCCCTTAGATTAATAATCTTATACTCAACGAGTTTTTTGTCCTGGGCTTTCCAAAGCATGCTAGTGTTTAAAACACCTTCAAACATCTCTGGAAACAAAGTTATTATCTGTATTTTCATAAGCTTTAAGCTTAAAGCTTTCAGCTAAAAGCTAGACTTCTAGGTCGTCTAGTTCGGCTAGTTCGGCGCGGGTTTTGCTGATTACGTCCGAATGGCTGCGGGCTTCGACCGATTCCGGAATTTCTAGTTCATCATCCTCGTCGGCGGCTACAGGTGAGCTAGTTGCAGGAACATCGTCACCTTTGATTTGCTCATCGGTGGGCTGGTCAGTAGTTTTAGAAGTTGGCTTGTCTGGAGCAGCAGCTTGATCATCATCTCTAGGTCGATCTTCTCTTGGAGCTCGGTCTGGCGGTGGGCCGGTGTCTACAATTTTTAGATTGTAGCGGGCATCGTTTTTAGTTCCTAGCGCACGAAGCAAGGTGCGCAGACTCTGAGCGGTAGCACCGCGCTTACCAATGACACGACCCAGATCCTCGGGGTCAACAATTAGTTCTAATAGGACGCCTTTTTCGTCTACCCGGCGCTCTACCTTAACAGCATCGGGCTTGCCTACTAGTGATTTTATAATGTATTCGATGAACTGTTGGTCGATGGTACTCATGTATATTCTGGCCTTTTCCTTATCTTAGTCAGTCGGTAAATAAATTATAGCATTCCAAACTAACCGTCTGGAATTCTAGTTTTTAAACTTCGGGCTTGGTTTCTGGCTCTGTAGCGGGTCCGGTGCTGTCGACCGATTCTACGGTTTCGGCAAGACTTTCACTAGGTTCTGCGGCGTTTGGATCTCACCTGCGAACGCGGCGTCGGCGACCTGGCCGGCGCGCATCGCGCAGGGCGCGGCGCTCGCCGGGCGGTTTCGATGCGGCTCGTGCCGCGGCGGTGCTT